>NZ_JALPRY010000003.1:0-180832 GCF_023223505.1 Neorhizobium turbinariae | reverse complement strand
CCCCACGAGTTTTCCGGCGGCCAGCGGCAGCGCATCGCAATCGCCCGGGCGCTGATGCTCGACCCCAAGGTGATCGTCGCCGACGAAGCGGTCTCGGCGCTCGACGTTTCGATCAAGGCGCAGGTCTGCAACCTGCTTCTCGACCTGCAGCAGAGCCTCAACCTCGCCTTCCTGTTCATCTCGCACGACATGGCGGTGGTGGAACGGGTGAGCCATCGGGTGGCGGTGATGTATCTGGGCGAGATTGTCGAAATCGGCCCACGCGCGGCGGTGTTCGAAAACCCGCAGCACCCCTATACCAAGAAGCTGATGGCCGCCGTTCCGGTGCCGGATCCCTCCCGCCGGCGCATCAAGCGAAACATGTCGACCGACGAGATCAAGAGCCCGATCCGTCCGGTGGGTTATGTCCCGCCGGCACGCGAATACCGCGAGGTTTCGCCCGGCCACGTCGTGCAGGTGGCGTAAGCGCTCCCGGCTCTCCGGTTCGCCGGGGAGCCTTCTTCCTGTCGGGATGCGCTGATAAGCGAGAAACGTGAGATCCGGCGGCGCATACGGGAAGCCGCGTGTCTTCAGCTGATCGAGGACGATCCCCTAATCTGAGAATCCAGCCCAAGGGCTGGATCCCGGCCTCCAGGGTGGCGCAGATGGCGCGCCATGACGTGATGGCGCAGGTGGTGGCTGATGCGCTTCGACAATCTTGGGTTCACCCGCCTCGCCGTTTGACAGCCTCTCCGAAATCGTGGCAGCAAACGCGCAGAGGAGAATTCTGCCATGGCAAAACGGTCCGATGCCCAGGGACGGCTTGACGATGCGGCAAGGGCCGGCTGGCTCTACTACGTCGCCGGCCGAACGCAGGACGAGATCGCCGCGGCCATGGGCATCTCGCGCCAGTCGGCGCAACGGCTCGTGTCGCTCGCCATGGCCGAACGGCTGATCAAGGTCCGCCTCGACCACCCGATTTCCGCCTGCCTTGAACTTGCCGATGCGCTGCGCGAAAAATATGGGCTGAAGCATGTGGAAGTCGTGCCGAGCGACCCCGCGGGCATGTCGAGCACGGTCGGAATTGCCGAGGCAGGCGCTGCCGAGATTGAACGCTGGCTGAAGCGCCCCGACCCGATCATCATCGCGATCGGCACGGGCCGCACCCTGAAGGCCGCCGTCGACCAGCTGCCGCCGATGGAATGCCCGCAGCACCGCATCGTCTCGCTCACCGGCAATATCGGGCCGGACGGCTCGGCCGCCTTCTACAACGTCATCTTCTCGATGGCCGACGCGATCAAGGCGCGGCATTTCCCGATGCCCCTGCCTGTTCTCTGCTCATCTCCGGAGGAGCGCGAAACGCTGCACGACCAGGCGCTGGTGCGCTCGACGCTGGCGCTCGGCGCGCAGGCCGATGTCACGTTTGTCGGCATTGGCGAGCTCGGTGTCGATGGCCCCCTTTGCGTCGATGGCTTCCTCGCCAAGAGCGAGATGCAGAAGCTCATCAAGGAAGGGGCCGCCGGCGAGATCTGCGGCTGGGTCTATGACCAGCAGGGCGTGCTTCTTGCCAACTCCGTCAACGATCGCGTCGCTAGCGTGCCGATCCCGTCGCGCGAGACTTCCTCGGTCATCGGCATCGCCCAGGGGCGCAAGAAAATCCCCGCACTTGCCGCTGCCTTGAAGGGTCAGCTCATCAACGGCGTGATCACCGACGAAGCAACCGCTGCGCAACTGCTCAAGCACTGAGCAAAAATTCTTCTTCAACATCATCATCTTAGCCGCGCGCGCCGCAGCGCAGCGACGAATCCCCGTTGACTTTTACGCCGAGTGCACGAGTATTTGCCCACGAGCAAAGCGAATGCTCGATATTCATCTTCTCGGGAGGAAGATATGACATTGAAGACGATTTTGCTGGGCGCATGCTCGGCCATGGCCGTTGCCGGCTTTTTCTCCACCCAGGCCTCCGCTGAAACCCTCACCATCGCGACCGTCAACAACGGCGACATGGTGCGCATGCAGGGCCTGACCTCGGAATTCACCAAGGCCAACCCGGACATCGAGATCAACTGGGTCGTTCTGGAAGAAAACGTCCTGCGCGAACGCGTCACGACCGACATCGCCACCAAGGGCGGCCAGTACGACATCCTCACCATCGGCAACTACGAAGTGCCGATCTGGGCAAAGCAGGGCTGGCTCCTGGAGCTGGACAAGCTCGGCGACAACTACGACGTTGATGACATGCTGCCGGCGATCCGCGGCGGCCTCACCGTCGAAGACAAGCTTTATGCGGCACCATTCTACGGCGAGTCGGCGATGATCATGTATCGTACCGACCTGTTCGAGAAGGCCGGCCTGAAGATGCCGGAAAACCCGACCTGGGATTTCATCGGTGATGCAGCGCGCAAGATCACCGACCGCTCGACCGGCGTCAACGGCATCTGCCTGCGCGGCAAGGCTGGCTGGGGCGAGAACATGGCCTTCATCACCGCCATGACCAACTCGTTTGGCGGCCGCTGGTTCGACGAGCAGTGGAACCCGCAGTTCGACCAGCCGGAATGGAAGGAAGCGCTGCAGTTCTACGTTGACCTGATGAAGGACGCCGGCCCGCAGGGCGCTTCCTCCAACGGCTTCAACGAAAACCTGACGCTCTTCCAGCAGGGCAAGTGCGGCATGTGGATGGACGCCACCGTTGCGGCTTCCTTCGTGTCCGATCCGAAGAACTCGACGGTCGCCGACAAGGTCGGTTACGCGATCTTCCCGAGCAAGGAAGGCGTCGACAACCACGGCAACTGGCTGTGGTCGTGGAACCTTGCTGTTCCGGCATCCTCCACCAAGGCTGATGCGGCACAGAAGTTCATCTCCTGGGCTACCAGCAAGGAATACACCGAGCTCGTTGCATCCAAGGAAGGCTGGACCGCTGTTCCTCCGGGCACCCGCACCTCGCTCTACAACAACGAGAACTACAAGAAGGAAGCTGCCTTCGCAGCTCCGACGCTCGCTGCCATGCAGGCTGCGGATATCACCAAGCCGACCGTGAAGCCGGTGCCCTACACCGGTGGCCAGTTCGTGGCGATCCCTGAGTTCCAGGCGATCGGCACCAATGTCGGCCAGCTCTTCTCGGCCGTCATCGCCGGCCAGTCGACGGTGGAAGACGCGCTTGCCCAGGCACAGACGGCAACCAGCCGCGAAATGCGCCGCGCCGGTTATCCGAAGTAAGCGATCCGGATCGTGATCCCTCCTCTCCCCGTTCGCGGGGAGAGGAACGAGGCCCGACCAAGGGGCTTCCAAGATCGCGGCAACCGCCCTTCCCGGATGGGGAGACGGCAAAGGCCGCCCTGCAACGGCAAACACCTCGCTCAAAGAAGATCAAGAATGACGGCTCGGGGAGGGCATCGATATGGCAACGCATAACACCAAGACGTTGGCGCGCCTGATGATGGCGCCGTCCGTCTTGCTTCTCCTGGTCTGGATGATCGTGCCGCTGGCGATGACGCTGTGGTTCTCGTTCCAGAACTACAACCTGCTCAGCCCCGCGAACGTGAACTTCGCAGGCTTCCTCAACTACGAATTTTTCTACACCGACCCCGCCTTCTTCCAGTCGATCTGGAACACGCTGGTCATTGTCTGCGGCGTGCTGTTCATCACCGTTGTCGGCGGCATCGCGATCGCGCTCCTGCTCGACCAGCCGATCTTCGGCCAGGGCATCGTCCGCATCCTGGTCATCTCGCCGTTCTTCGTCATGCCGCCGGTCGCGGCGCTGATCTGGAAGAACATGATCATGCATCCGGGCTACGGCGTTTTTGCAGACATCGCCAACCTTCTCGGCCAGCAGCCGATAGACTGGTTTGCGCAATACCCTCTGTTTTCGATCGTCATCATCGTCGCCTGGCAGTGGCTGCCGTTTGCGACGCTCATCCTGCTCACCGCGCTGCAATCGCTCGACGGCGAGCAGAAGGAAGCGGCCGAAATGGATGGGGCAAATTTCTTCAACCGCTTCATCTATCTCGTGCTCCCGCATCTGGCCCGCGCGGTGACCGTGGTCATCCTGATCCAGACCATCTTCCTGCTGGGCGTCTATGCCGAAATCCTCGTCACCACCAATGGCGGCCCCGGTTACGCCTCCACCAACCTCGCCTTCCTGATCTATCGCACCGCGCTTCTTGGCTATGACGTCGGCGGCGCATCGGCAGGCGGCATCATCGCAGTCGTGCTCGCCAACATCATCGCCATCTTCCTGATGCGCGCCGTTGGCCGGAACCTGGATTGATAGGAGAAGACAATGGCTCGTGCCGTCACCACCAGACACAAGGTCACCGCGACCGTCTTCGCCTGGATCGTCGCGCTCATCATCTTCTTTCCGATCCTCTACACGCTCGTCACGAGCCTGAAGACGGAACCAGAAGCGATCGCGGGCTTCAGCCTTATCCCGTCCGGCACCTTCGAAAACTACATCACGGTGCAGACCCGCAGCGATTACCTGAAGCCGTTCACCAACTCGGTGATCCTTTCCGTCGGTTCCACCATCCTCGCGCTCATCATCGCGATCCCCTCCGCCTGGGCGATGGCGTTCTCGCCGACCAAGCGCACCAAGGACATCCTGATGTGGATGCTCTCCACCAAGATGATGCCCGCGGTGGCCGTGCTCGTGCCGATCTACCTGCTGTTTCGCGATTTCGGCCTGCTCGACAGCCGCATCGGCCTCACCGTCATGCTGACCCTCATCAACCTGCCGATCGTGGTGTGGATGCTCTACACATACTTTCGCGAAATCCCGGGGGAGATCCTGGAAGCGGCGCGCATGGATGGTGCAGGCCTGTGGCAGGAGATCGTCTATGTCCTGACGCCGATGGCGGTGCCGGGCATTGCCTCGACGCTCCTCCTCAACATCATCCTCGCCTGGAACGAAAGCTTCTGGACGATCCGGCTGACGACCACCAATGCAGCGCCGCTGACGGCCTTCATCGCATCCTTCTCCAGCCCGCAGGGCCTGTTCTGGGCGAAGCTCTCGGCAGCTTCCACCATGGCAATCGCCCCGATCCTCATTCTCGGCTGGTTCTCACAGAAACAACTCGTTCGCGGCCTCACCTTTGGCGCGGTTAAGTAAGGAACAGGGACATGGGCAGCATCACGCTCCGGCAGGTGTCGAAGGTTTTCGGCGAAGCTAAGGTCATCCCCTCGATCGACCTTGAGATCAATGATGGCGAATTTGTCGTGTTCGTCGGCCCCTCGGGCTGCGGCAAGTCCACGCTACTGCGGCTCATCGCCGGGCTGGAAGATGTCTCGGGTGGCCAGATCCTGATCGACGGCAAGGATGTGACGCAGGCGGCACCGGCCCAGCGCGGCCTTGCCATGGTTTTCCAGTCCTACGCGCTCTACCCGCATATGAGTGTCAGGAAGAACATCGCCTTCCCGCTGAAGATGGCCAAGATGGACCAGGCCGCGATCGACCGGAAGGTCGAGGCTGCCGCTAAGGTGCTGAACCTCACCGACTACCTGGAGCGCCGCCCTTCGCAGCTCTCCGGCGGCCAGCGCCAGCGTGTCGCGATCGGCCGCGCGATCGTTCGCGAACCCTCCGCCTTCCTGTTTGACGAACCGCTGTCGAACCTCGATGCGGCGTTGCGCGGCACGATGCGGCTGGAGATCAGCGACCTGCATCATCAACTCAAGACGACGATGATCTACGTCACCCACGACCAGGTCGAGGCCATGACCATGGCTGACAAGATCGTGGTTCTGAACCGCGGCAATATCGAGCAGGTGGGCTCGCCGCTGGAGCTCTACAAGACGCCGCGCAACCTCTTCGTCGCCGGCTTCATCGGTTCCCCGCGCATGAATTTTATCGACGGCGCTTACGCCCAGTCGAAGAACGCCAAGACCGCGGGCATCCGGCCGGAACATCTTCTGCTTTCAAGGGACAACGGCACATGGCGCGGTACCGTGAAGGTCGCTGAGCACCTGGGTGCCGATACTTTCCTGCATCTGGATGTCGATGGCATCGGCCAGGTCACCGCGCGCTGCGACGGCGAGTTCCGTGCCCACCACGGCGATGTGGTCTACCTGACCCCGGACGAAAGCAAGCTGCACCGCTTCGACGACAAGGGAATGGCGCTCCAAGCCTGATCGGCGCGCCGCACTGGAGTAAAGACAATGACTGTGAAGCTTTCGCTGGCGAGCTTGAATGACGCTGCAGCCACCGCTGCCGTGCCGGCTTATGACCCGAAGAGCCTGACGCCCGGCATCGTGCATTTCGGCGTCGGCAATTTCCACCGCGCCCACCAGGCAGTTTATCTTGACGACCTGTTCAACACCGGAAAGGCGCATGACTGGGCGATCATCGGCGCGGGCGTCATGCCATCCGATGCAGCGATGCGCGACAAGCTGAAGGCGCAGGATTTCCTCACCACCGTTGTCGAACAGGACAACAACAAGACGGCAGCCCGCATCACCGCGCCAATGGTCGACATCATTGCGCCCGACGACAAGGCGGCGCTGGTTGCAAAACTCGCCGATCCGGCAATCCGCATCGTCTCGATGACGATCACCGAAGGCGGTTACTTCATCGATGCGGCCGGCAACTTCAATCCGAAGCACCCCGCCATGGTCGAGGATGGGGCCAACCCGACCAACCCGAAGACGGTCTTCGGCCTCATCATCGCCGGCCTGCGCCTGCGGCGCGAGCGCGGCATCTCGCCCTTCACCGTCATGTCCTGCGACAACATTCCCGGCAACGGGCATGTGACGGAGAACACGCTCGTTGGCCTCGCCAAGCTTTCTGATCCCGACTTCGCGCAGTGGATCCACGACAACGTCGCATTCCCGAACTCCATGGTGGACCGCATCACGCCCGCCACCGGGCCGCGCGAACTCGATATACTGCGCCAGGAATTCAACATCGACGACAACTGGCCGGTGTTCTGCGAAGAGTTCAAGCAGTGGGTGATGGAGGACAAGTTCCCTGCCGGTCGTCCGCGCCTGGAAGAGGTCGGCGTCCAGTTCGTGCCGGACGTCGCACCCTATGAGTTGATGAAGATCCGCATCCTGAACGGCGGCCACGCAGCAATCGCCTATCCAGGCGAACTCCTCGACATCCACTTCGTGCACGAGGCGATGGAGCACCCGCTGATCCGCGCCTTCCTCGCCAAGCTCGAGAAGGAAGAGATCATCCCGATCGTGCCGCCGGTGCCGGACACAAAACTCGACAAATATTTCGACCTGATCGAGCGCCGCTTCCTCAACCCGAAGATCGGCGACACCATTCCGCGGCTCGCGCAGGACGGTTCCAACCGCCAGCCGAAGTTCATCCTGCCTTCGACCCGCGACCGGCTGGCGCAGGCCAAGGACATCGTCGGCCTGTCGCTCGTCTCGGCCCTGTGGTGCCGTTATTTCGCAGGCACATCCGATAGCGGTCGCCAGATCGTGTTCAACGACGCAAGTGCGGAAAAACTGCACGAGGCGGCGCTCAAAGCCAAGGATAACCCGGATGCCTTCCTTGCCTTCGATGAGATCTTCGGCGAGGTTTCGTCGTCCGCCCTGTTCCGGGAGCGTTTTGCGCATGCGCTGAAGACGCTCTGGACGGAAGGCACGGCAAAGACGCTGCAGCTTTACCTGGCTGACCAGCTCGTCAGATAAGGGAAGCGTTCGGCGTGGCTAGCAGTGGACATCTGGTGATCTTCGATTGCGACGGGGTTCTCGTCGATAGTGAGCCGGTGTCCGTGCGCGTCCTCGTCAACGCCCTGCGCCGCAAGGGCGTGGATATGGATGAAGCGGAGGCCTACCGCCGCTTCCTCGGCCGCAGCCTGGCCACCGTGACCAAGACGATGAGCGAAGAGTTCGGCATCGAGGCCGATGAAGCATTCCTCGATGACATGCGCCACGACCTCTACCGCGAGTTTCGCGCCGAGCTGAAACCCGTCACAGGCATTTCCGAGGCTCTGGACGCACTCGATGTCCCACGTTGCGTCGCCTCGTCGAGCCAGCCGGAACGTATCCGTCTGTCGCTTTCCGTCACCGGCCTGCTCGACCGGCTGGAGCCGCACATCTTTTCGGCTTCCATGGTCGCCAAGGGCAAGCCGGCGCCCGACCTTTTCCTGCATGCCGCCGAAACCATGGGCGTCGCGCCTGCCCATTGCATCGTCATCGAAGACAGCCCTGCCGGCATCGAGGCCGCCAAGCGCGCGGGGATGACGGTCTTTGCCTTTACCGGCGCCTCGCATGCCTGCGTTCCGGGTTACCGCGAACGCATCGAATCCCTGTCCCCCCATGTCGTGTTTGACGCCATGGCGGATTTGCTCCACCTTGTGCAAAAGCATATGGAAGGCGGGAACAAAAGCATGCCACAGCAGGCCTAACGGCTCTGGCGGCATCGGCGGATTGTCCGAGGGACGGGAAACAAGACTGAATGCGTGATCACCTCGTTGCGGTCGATGTCGGCACGGCCAGCGCCCGCGCCGGCGTCTTCGATGGCAAGGGGCAGCTGCTTGCCAAGGCCAAACACCCGATCCGGATGTTCCGGCCCAAGGAAAATCACGCCGAACATGATTCCGAAGACATCTGGGCCGCCGTCTGTCGCGCTGTGAAGGACGCGATGGCTGACGCCGGCTTAAGGCCCGACCAGGTTGCCGCGATCGGTTTCGACGCCACCTGCTCGCTCGTCGTCCGCGATCGTGACGGCCTGCCTCTCACCGTCTCGACGACCGGCAAAGCGAACCAGGACACGATCGTCTGGCTGGATCACCGTGCAATCCGCGAGGCGGACGAGCTTTCGGCGACCGAACACGAGGTTCTGCAGTTTTCCGGGGGATCACTGTCGCCGGAAATGCAGATCCCCAAGCTGATGTGGCTGAAGCGCGCCCTGCCCCAGAGCTGGGCCCAAGCCGGTTATTTCTTCGACCTCGCCGACTTCCTCACCTGGAAGGCCACGGGTTCGCCCGCGCGTTCCCGCTGCACCCTGACCGCCAAGTGGAATTACCTCGCCCACCAGGCGCCCGGATGGCGTGGTGATTATCTGGCACAGGCGGGGCTCGACGACCTGCTCCACAAGGGCAACCTGCCCGTCGAAACCATCGCTTGCGGCGCAACCATCGGCCGGTTGAGCGCGCAGGCGGCGAGCGAACTTGGTCTGGACATTCAGGTCGCTGTAGCGCCCGGCTTGATCGATGCCTATGCCGGAGCCTTTGGTGCCCTTGGCGGCGCATCCGGTGATCGTCTTGAATCGAGCGTCGCGCTGATCGGCGGCACGTCGAGCTGCATCGTCGCCTTTGCCAGGGATCCCAAGCCGGGCCGCAGTCTCTGGGGACCGTATTTCGAAGCCGTGCTGCCGGAACATTGGCTCGTCGAGGGCGGGCAGTCAGCCGCGGGCGCCCTGCTCGACCACATGGTGCTGATGCATGCGGCAGGCGGCGAACCGACTGCCGAACTGCACGAGCGGATCATTTCCCGCGTGCGGGAACTGCAGGCTGAGACAGACGGCGACATCGCCCCTGACCTGGCGATCCTGCCGGACTTCCATGGCAACCGATCGCCGCTTGCTAACCCGCGCGCCACCGGCGTCATCAGCGGCTTGACGCTCGACACCTCCTTCGACGGGCTCTGCCGCCTTTACTGGCGAACCTGCGTTTCCGTCGCGCTCGGCATCCGCCACATCCTGGATGCGATGGCGGGTTACGGCTATCGGTTCCAGACGCTGCATGTCACCGGCGGGCATGTGAACAACCCGCTGCTGCTCGAGCTTTATGCCGATGTCACGGGTTGCCGTGTGGTGATCCCGGAAACGCGCGATGCCGTGCTTCTCGGAACCGCCATGGCGGCAGCCGTCGCCGGTGGCGTGCATCCGTCGTTGTTCGAGGCAGGCCAGGTGATGGATCGCGGCGGCCAGGAGCGGCAGCCGGATCCGGGCCGCAAAGCGCAATACGACCGGGATTATCGCCGGTTCCTGGCAATGGTTCGCCACCGCGAGGAGTTGCGGGCTTTGGCCTAACGCGGCTAACCGACGCGGCGGAAACCTTCGCTCGCCACCAGCAGCTGGCGGGTATATTCGGCCGAGAATTCACGCCGCTTCAGCGCTTCCACCGGCACCGTCTCGACCACCTCGCCCTGGCGCATCACCGCAAGCCGGCCGCACATATGGCTGATGACGCCAAGGTCGTGGCTCACCATGATGAAGGTAAGGTTGCGGTCGCGCCGCGCCTGTTCGAGCAGGTTGAGGATTTCCGCCTGGATCGAGGCATCAAGTGCCGATGTCGGCTCGTCGAGCAGCAGGATCTTCGGCTCCAGGATAAGCGCCCGTGCGATCGCAATGCGCTGGCGCTGCCCGCCGGAAAGCTGGTGCGAATACCGGAAGCGGAAGCCCGAGCCCAGCCCCACCTCGTCCAGCGCCCGGTTGATGCGCGTCTCTACATCCGTATAGCCGTGGATCGCCAACGGTTCGAGCAGCAGCCGGTCGACCGTCTGGCGCGGATGCAGGGAGCCGTAAGGATCCTGGAACACCATCTGGACGGTGCGATAGAAATCCTTGTCGCGGGCGCGGTTGGAATAGTCGCGCCCGTTGACCGTCAGCCTCCCCTGCTGGAAGGGGACGAGCCCGGCGATCGCCCGCAGCAGCGTCGATTTGCCTGAACCGGATTCTCCGACGATGCCAAAGGACTCGCCTTCCGCGACGTCGACGCTCACACTGTTCAGCGCCTTGAACTCGTGGAAGGACACGGTCATGTCGCGGGTGGAAACAGCAGAACTCATAGCGCCCACTCCGGCTTGCGGTCGAGCACCGGCAACGGATGCCGGTCGGAATCGATGGTCGGCAGGCAGTTGAGCAGGCCGCGCGTATAAGGATGCTGCGCATCGGCCAGATTGGCGGAGGGAAGCTCCTCAACGATGCGCCCGCCATACATCACCAGCACGCGGTCGCAGAAGGACGACACAAGCCGCAGGTCATGCGAGATGAAGATCAGGCCCATGCCGCGGTCGGCCACCAGTTTGTCGAGAATGCTGAGGACTTCCAGCTGCACCGTCACGTCGAGCGCCGATGTCGGCTCGTCGGCGATCAACAATTCCGGGCCACAAACGAGCATCATGGCGATCATCGCCCGCTGCCCCATGCCGCCCGAAACCTCGTGCGGATAAAGGTTGAAGACGCGCTGCGGATCACGTATCTGCACCGCCTCCAGCATCGCAAGCGCACGCTCCCGGGCTTCCGTCGCCGAAACCTTTTCATGCGTCTTCAGCGTTTCGACGATCTGGCGACCGATGGTCATCACCGGATTGAGCGAATATTTCGGGTCCTGCAGGATCATCGCAACCCGTTTGCCGCGCAGGTCGCGCCGCTCGCGAGCTGGCATGGTAAGGAGGTCACGGCCGCCGAAAGAAAGCGTCTTGGCGGTGATCCGCGCATGCCCCGGCGTCAGCCCCATGATGGCGCGGCCGGTCTGCGATTTGCCCGAACCGGACTCGCCGACGATGCCCAGCCTTTCGCGGCCGAGCGTGAAGGAAACGCCGCGCACCGCCTGCACCTCGCCCGTCCGTGTCGGAAAGGTGACGCGAAGATCTTCGACGGAAAGGAGCGGAGGAACCGAACCCATCATCATTGGCCGGCCTCCTTCGGATCAAGCGCGTCGCGAAGTCCGTCACCGAGCAGGTTGAAGCCGAGGCTGACGATCAGGATCGCAAAACCCGGCATCGCGGCGACCCACCACTGGTCGAGAATGAAGCGGCGACCGGACGCGATCATTGCGCCCCATTCCGGCAGCGGCGGCTGCGCGCCAAGCCCGAGGAAACCGAGGCCAGCGGCGGTCAGGATGATGCCCGCCATGTCGAGCGTGACACGCACGATCAGCGACGAGGTGCACAGCGGGATGACATGGCGAAGCACGATGCGGAAAGGCGAGGCACCCATCAGCTTCACCGCCGCAATGAATTCCGAATTGCGGAAGGTCAGCGTTTCGGCGCGCGCGATACGTGCATAAGGCGGCCAGGAGGTGACGGCGATCGCGAGAATCGCGTTTTCGATGCCGGGGCCGAGGGCGGCGACGAGCGCAAGCGCCAGCACCAGCTTCGGGAAGGCAAGAAAAATGTCGGTGATCCGCATCAGCACCGCATCGACCCAGCCACCGGCATAACCGGACACCGTCCCGACGATAAGCCCGATCGGCGCCGCAATCACTGCCACGAGCACGACGACAAGCAGCGTCAGCCGCGAGCCATGCAGCAGCCGCGAAAGGATATCGCGGCCCTGGTCGTCGGTTCCGAGCAGGTAACCTTCCGACCCCGGCGGCAGCAGGCGGGCGTTGCGCAGGTCGCCGACAACCGGATCATGCGGAGCAAGTACGCCGGCAAAGGCTGCCACGAAGAGAAGCAGGATCAGGATCGCGAGACCCAGCAGCGCCAGCCGGTTTTCGGCAAACCGGCGCCAGACGATATAGGCCCGTCCGAGCCGGGCCTGGCGGCGCGAACTCGGCCGGTCAGAGAGGAGCCAGGCACGGCTATAGGGCTTCAAGGTGGTGGTATCCGCGTTGCTCATCGGCTGCGCGTCCTAGGATCCAGTGTCCGATAAAGAAGATCGGAGAAGATGTTGATGCCGACGAAGACCGCCCCGATCACCAACGTTCCGCCAAGCACCGCGTTCATGTCCGCATTCTGCAGCGAATTGGTGATGTAGAGGCCAAGTCCGGGCCAGGAGAAGATGGTTTCGGTTAGGACCGAGCCTTCGAGCAATCCCGCATAGGAAAGCGCGATGACGGTCACCAGCGGCACAGCCGCATTGCGCAGCGCATGGAACCAGATGATCCGGGTTTCGGAGAGACCCTTGGCGCGGGCTGCGACGATGTATTCCTGGCTAAGCTCCGTCAGCATGAAGGAGCGGGTCATGCGGCTGATATAGGCGAGCGAGAAATACCCGAGCAGCGCGCCGGGAAGGGCGATATGGCGCCACAGGTCCCAGACGACGTCCCACTGCCGCTGCACGATGGCATCAAACAGGAAGAAGCCGGTCATCGGCGTGAATGTGTATTCGTAGACCACGTCGATGCGGCCCGGATAGGCAACGAGGCGCAGCTGCGCGTAGAACACCACAAGCGCCAGCAGCCCGAGCCAGAAGATCGGCACCGAGTAGCCGATCAGGCCGATGATGCGCACGATCTGGTCCGCGATCGAGCCGCGTTTGACGGCCGCCAGGACGCCGAGCGGGATGCCGAGGATCGAGCCGATCAGCGTGCCGATCGTGGCAAGCTCGATCGTCGCGGGAAACACGCGGCGAATGTCCTCCAGCACCGGATTGGTGGTGAGGACAGAGGTGCCGAAATTGCCGGTCAGCGCCTGCTTCACATAAAAGAAAAACTGCTGGTAGAGCGGCAGGTTGAGGCCAAGCTCGATGCGGGTGCGCTCAACCACATGCGCCGGGGCGCGATCGCCCACAATGGCCAAGACCGGGTCAATGGGAATGACCCGGCCAATGAAAAAAGTCACCACGAGCAAGCCGAAGATCGTCGTCAGTGCTGTGACGGCGAAACGCAGAAAGCCCATGGCGGCGGATGATGCGCGGCGTCGATTGCGCCGCGTCACCACCGATGAGTCCGAAAGAGTCAAAGATACGCTCCGGGTTTCTATTCCTTCGAAACCGTAGACAGAAGGTTCGTGTCGAAGCTCGGGCCGAGCTTGTAACCCTTGACGTCAGCGCGTACCGCAGCGACTTCCGTCTGCTGGAATACGATCACGAACGGTCCGGTTTCCAGCACCTGCTTCTGCAGGTCCTGGTACATGGCACCGCGCTTATCGGCATCACGCTCCAGAAGGGCTGCCGCCGTCTGCTTCGTCAGCTCCGGAATGTCCCAGGCATTACGCCAGGTGAGCGGCTTGGCCGCAGCGTCGTCGGCATTGTTCGGGTTGGCCGCAAAGGTATCGGCGTTGGAATGCGGATCCCAATAGTCCGTGCCCCACTGGCCGATATAGATGTCGTGGTTGCGGGCGCGGTACTTGGTCAGCGTCTGCTTGCCGTCACCGGGGATGATGCTGAGCTTGACGCCGGCCTGGGCGAACGTCTGCTGCACGCTTTCGGCAATGCCCGTCACCGGCTGCGTGTTGCGCACGTCCATCGTCACTTCGAACCCGTCCTTGAGCCCTGCCTTTTCGAGCAGTTCCTTGGCCTTGGCCACATCGAGCTTGTACGGGTTGCTGTCGAGCGAACCGAGCATGCCCTTCGGCAGGAAGGTCTGGTGGATTTCGCCGATGCCCTTGATCAGGGTCGCGCCGATCGCGTCGTAGTCGACGAGATACTTCAGCGCCTCGCGAACTTCAGGCTTTGCCAGCGTCTCGTTCTTCTGGTTGAGGCTGAAGTAATAGACGGTGCCCTTCGGCGCGCTGTCGGTGGTGATGTCCTTGTTCTTGGAGATCGCGTCCAGATCACCCGGCTCAAGGTTACGGGCAATGTCGATATCGCCGTTCTCGAGCGCCAGGCGCTGGCCCGAGCTTTCCTTCATGTGACGATAGATGGCGCGCTTTACCTTCGCCTTCTCGCCGTAATAGTTGTCGTTGCGCTCCAGGACGAGGATTTCGTTGGCGCGCCACTGCATCATCTTGAACGGGCCGGAGCCGGCATAATTGGTCTTCAGCCAGCCGTTGCCGAAGTCGCCGTCGGTCACATGCTGCTCAACGAGCACCTTGTCGACCACCGACGCGACGTTCGCCGTCAGGCAGTTCAGCACGAAGCTCGGAGCATAGGGCTTGTCGACCGTGAATACGAAGGTCGACGGGTCGGTCGCCTTGGCCTTTTCGGTCACGTTTTCGGCGGTCAGGCCGAACTGGGTGAGGATGAACGCGGGCGACTTGTCGAGCTTCACCGCACGCTCGAAAGAATAGGCGACGTCGTCGGCCGTGATCGGGTTGCCGGACGCGAACTTGAGGTCCGGCTTGATCTTGAACGTGTAGGTCAGCGCATCGTCGGAAACCGTCCAGCTCTCGGCGATACCAGGCGAAACCTTCGAGGTGTCGGAGATGTCGAGGTTGACGAGGTTGTCGTAGGTGTTGCCCGTGATCTCGCCTGCGGAGATCTCGAAGGCTTCACCCGGATCGAGCGAGATGATGTCGTCGATTGCCCAGGCGAGCACGACCGTATCCTTCGGCGTGGCGGCATAGGCCTGAGGAGCGGCCGCCACCATGATCGACAGCGCAGCGGCGGTCGTCAGGAGACGGAATCGTCCCGTGAATGTGTGGAGCATGGTCTGAATTCCCCTTTTGGTTCTTTGGACCCATGGGGAAATCCGCACCTTATTCGTGCCAGGCTTTCCCCAAGACTCTGAGCCAGTTATCCCGGCAAAGCTTCCTTAGTTCGTCCGTACCGTAACCATCACTTTTGAGGGCTGCAACCAGAATTTGATTACCGGAAGCATCCTGAATCTCTTCGGGAATTGAAGCTCCGTCGAAGTCGGATCCAAGCGCCACGTGATCGATGCCCATGCATTCCACCATGTAGTTCACGTGGCGGATCATGTCCGAAATCGGCGTGGCGACATTGTCGCGTCCGTCGTCGCGCAGCATGGTGACGGCATAGTTCAGTCCGACGATCCCGCCGCTTTCCTTCACGGCATCGAGCTGCTTGTCGGTGAGGTTGCGGGCGACCTGCGTCAGCGCATGCGCGTTGGAATGGCTGGCGATCAGCGGCTGGTCGGTGGTCTTGGCGACATCCCAGAAGCCCTTTTCGGTGATGTGCGCAAGATCGATCGCAATGCCGAGCCGGTTGCAGGCCTTCACCAGTTCAAAGCCACGGTCGGTGAGACCCGGTCCGGTATCGGGCGACATCGGGAAGGCGAACGGCACGCCGTGGCCGAAGATGTTGTGGCGGCTCCAGACCGGTCCGAGCGAACGCAGGCCAGCGGCATAGAAGGTTTCGAGGTTGTCCAGATCGTCATCGATCGCTTCACAACCTTCCATGTGGAGAACGGCTGCGAAGATTCCCTCGTCCATGGCGCTGCGTATGTCAGCCGTCGAACGGCAGATCCGCCAGCCGCCTGCCTGCTCCAGCCGATAGGCGATGGCCGCCTTTTCGAGCGCAATCGTCAGCGACGGCAGGTGGTCGAGCGGCGCCGACAGCGGCGTTACGTAGTGGCCGTTCGCATCCGGCTCCTTCAGAACCAGGTCGCCGGACGGGATGTAGATGGCGCAAAGCCCGCCGGCGAGGCCACCCTTCTTCGCCCTCGGCCCGTCGATATGGCCGTTGGTCGTTCCCTCGATAAACTCCGCAATCGGGTCACCGCCGTCCTTGGCAGTCCGCCAGAGCCGCAGAAGGACATCGTTATGGCCGTCGAACACCAGTTCCATGCGTTATTCCCGATTGTGTGAGATTTCCCTGAGGTGAGTGGCGCCGATCCTAATCGACGCGACCCCATCTGCAAGACCAAAACGGCATGGCGCCATCCTCAGGCAGTCCAGGCGCCCTCGCCTGCCCGCGATAGGAGCGGTGTCCTGAATACGCCGACGACGTGCGAGCGCCATTCCGGCCCGACCCGGTCGAGCTTGTCATGCCAGCGCTCCGACTGCAGCATCGCCGCGCCTACCACCACGGGCTCGATGCCGAGCGACCGCATCAGCGACAAGCCCGAGACGATCGAGGTACCGCTCGAGATCACGTCATCCACCAGCGCCACGCGCTTGCCCTGGATCAGCGGCAGCATGCGCGGATCGACATAAAGCCGCTTCTGTTGCTCGGGCGTGGTGATGGAAGAAAGCGGCACGGAAAGCTCTTCCTCGTACCAGAACTTGCGCGAGGTACCGAGCGGCACATAACGCGCAAATCCGAGATAGCGGGCAACGGCGGCGGCAAGCGTCAGCCCCAGCGTTGGCAGGCCGACGATCACTTCCGGGCGAAACGCGGCCAGCTTGGGCGCAAGGCTGGCGGCCAGCGCATCCTGAACATCAAAGCTCGCCTGGTTGATGATGAGCGATGCCAGCGCATGCTCACCGTCCGCCAGCGGCCGGATCGGCAGGCGGATCTGCCTGCCGTCGTCCAGCACGGCCGGATAGAAACCGGAAAAGGGTCCGGAGGTCGCGAATGTATCGGCCGGATGAACCTCCTGCCAGAATTCATGCGGCTGCATCGGCTTCCCCTATTCCAGCACGTCCAGGATCGGTGTTTCCATCACCTTGCCGGTCACCACGTCGGCAATGCCCCGATCGGTCTGGTGCGGGCCGAGGTTGCAGGCAAGCGTTGCCCCGAAGCAGGCCTTGAAGATCAGGTAAGGCGGCTGCCACTCGACGACCTTGTCCATGGCCGAACGGATGGCGCGGAAGCCTTCCGCGACCTTTTCCATCGGCGCGTCGGAGACGAGGCCCGAAAGCGGCAGCGGAAGAAGCTCCACCACCTTGCCGCCGATGACGACGGCCATGCCGCCGCCTGCCTTGATCACGGCATTGGCGGCCGCCGCCATGTCGACGGGATCGGAGCCGAACACCGTGAGGTTGTGGCTGTCATGGGCCAGCGTGGTAGCGAACGCACCCTTCCACGTGCCCCAGCCGGTCAGGAACCCAAGACGGGTGCGGGTGTCGGCGCGGCCGTGGCGGTGGGTCACGGCGATCAACGTCGTGCCCTCCGGGGGTACCACAAAACCATCGACGACATCCGCATCCGTTTGCCCCCACTGAGTGAATCGCGGACGATCGATCGTCGCGATCCGAACCCTCTTGCCGCTGCTCTTGAGTTTGAAGTCCTCAGGCGTCAGCGGCGCAAGCTTGACCGAACCTTCGAGCAGCGAAGGGTCGGTCGCGCGCAGTTCCACGGTCATCTCGCCGGACTTGGCGATCGGCGTACCGCTGGCGATCACCTGGCGCGCACGGAAATTCTCAAGGTCCTCGAAGAGGACGATATCGGCGCGACGTCCGGCAGCGATGAGGCCAAGGTCGGCGCGGCCGATGCGCACCGCTGCATTCAGCGTCGCCGCCTGCAGCGCCCATTCGGGCTTCATGCCGTAACGCACCAGCCGGCGCACGACATCATCGAGCGCGCCGCCCGCAACGAGGTCATCCGGGAAGACGTCGTCGGTGCAGAGCGTCACGGTCGATGGCAGATGTCCGAGCCGGTTCAGCGTTTCGACGAATTCCGGCAGAAGGTGGTCATGAGAGCCGCGGAGCTCGATCGTCAGGCCCGCCCGCAGCTTCTCCATCAGATCATCACCCGACACGAGCTCATGGTCGGAGGTGACGCCGGCGGTGATGAAGGCGGCGAGATTCGGTCCGGTCAGGCCGCGGGCGTGGCCGCAGACCAGCTTTTCGGACACGAGCGCCGCCTGCACGATGTCGCTGATGCGACGTTCGCGGGAAATTACACCGCGCATGTTCATCACTTCGGCGAGCCCGCCGATCTTCGGCCAGAACAGCATCTCCTCGATGATCGCGGCATCGAAATCTGCGCCGGCAACTTCCAGGCCCGGTGCCGAGGGCACGCAGGACGGCGCCAGCACAACGGCGCGAAGCGGCAGCGGCTTTACCGCTTCCAGTGCCCAGGCGACCCCCTCCACGCCGTGCACGTTGCCGAATTCATGCGGATCCCAGACCACGGTGGTTACGCCGCGCGGCAGCACCGCGCCGGCATAGGTCGCCGGCGTCACCATCGAGCTTTCGACATGCATGTGCGTATCGATGAGGCCAGGCGACAGGAAGGTACCGGTGGCATCGATGATCTCGGCCGCATCGGACCGTGAACCGGCTTCATGGACGCTCGCAATCAGCGGCCCGACCAGCCCGACATCGGCCGCCCGTCGTTCGCCGGTCACGACGTCAACCAGCGTCCCGCCCTTGATCAGGATGTCGAACGGCCCGTCTCCACGTGCCGCCGTGACAGCCCTGTCCCGGAAAGCCGGCTCGGTGAACTCCTGCACCGTCTTAATGATGTTCCTCACCAACTTGCCTCCGCCCGCAATGTCTCAAGAATGATTGTCTTCGCCTTCGCCGCATCGATCGTCGCGCCAAAGGACGCATTGAACGTCCCGCGCCCGGGACGCACCTCCACCACCGTCCGGCCACGGGTCAGCGTGCCGCCAAGTTCCACGTCGATCCTGGCTTCCCGCCACGCCACAAGCTCCGGATGAGCGAAGGCAACGGCGGCAACCGCATCATAAAGCGCCATGGCCGGGCGGCCGCTCTTGGTGGCAATTGCCACGAAGCCGGCGAGCAGATCCCCCAACAGCTCGGCATTGCGCCCGCCTGCTTGCCGCACCGGGACAACATCCTCGGGGCTGCACACAACCTGGCGGCAAAGGTCGAGATCGATCATCCGGAACGGGATCTTCTGCGCCAGCACGATCGCCAGCGCCTCCGGGTCAGCAAAGGCGTTGAATTCTGCGGATGCGGTATGATTGCCGCTCGTCACCCCGCCACCCATCCAGGTGAGGTCGGTGATCCTTGCTGCAAGATCCGGCCGGGCCAGGGCAACGGCGGCAATATTGGTGAGCGGACCGAGCGCCAGGATGCGGCGCTCGCCTTCGCCCTTTTCGAGCCAGGCGCACAGCGCCTCGAAAGCATCAGCGCTAAAAGTCTCTTCGGCCTCGGGCAAATGTTTGCCTGCACTCGGCATGCCAGCATCGCTCAGCACATGGGTTGCGGTTTCGAGCCGGCCCAGGACCGGCATTTCGCGTCCAGCGTGGATCGGGAACGGCCAGACGAAGGCGGAGGCAGCGCCCGCGGCATTGCTGCGGACGCGCGCCAGCGGCGCATTGCCGAAGACAAGCGACACACCTTCGATGGACAGGCCCGCATGCGCCGCGACCATGATCGCGGCGATGTCGTCAAAGCCCATGTCCGTGTCGATCCAGATGGCCATGGCTCAGCCGAACCTCGAAAGAAGCGCGGCCCGTTCGACCGGAAGGTCGAAGGCGAGTTCTGCACCCAGTGCATGCGCCGGCTGGCTCGCGTCCACCTCGGCCTTGATCGGACCAAGTTTCGTGTCGAGCAGGTATTCACGGCTGTCGCCAGCAAAGGATGTGCCGCGCACGGTGCCCCGATAAGGACCTGACCCAAGGGTCACCATACGCGGCCGCCATGCCAGGCCCGCCGCTGAAGGGGCCTGGCTGGAGAGGTCGACCAGGCCGGCGCTCGTCTTGAGCTTGCCCTGATCGAGTTGGAAGATGTTCTCGAAGCCAACGAAGTCGGCCACGAAGGACGAGGTAGGACGGCTGTAGATGTCCTCCGGCGAACCGATCTGCTCGATCTTGCCGGCCTTCATCACCACGATCCGGTCGGCGAGCGCCAACGCTTCGGCCTGGTCGTGGGTAACGAAGATCATCGTCACGCCAGTTTCCTTCTGGACGCGCTGCAACTCGGTGCGCATTTCCAGACGCAGACGTGCGTCGAGGTTCGAGAGCGGCTCGTCGAGCAGCAGCACCTTCGGCTCCATCACCATGGAGCGGGCGAGCGCCACGCGCTGCTGCTGGCCACCTGACAACTCGGCCGGGCGGCGATTGGCGAACGTGGAAAGCCCGACCGACTTCAAACCGGACTGCACTTTTGCGTCGAGTTCGTTGCCGCGCATGCCCTTCAGCTTCAGGCCGAAGGCGACGTTCTCATAGACTGTCAGGTGCGGGAAAAGCGCGTAGGACTGGAAGACGAGGCCGACGGCACGCTTGTTGGCCGGCACGCGGGTAATGTCGGCCCCGTCGAGGCTGACGCGGCCGGATTTTACCGGCATCAGGCCGGCGATCGCGCGCATGGTCGTGGTCTTGCCGCAGCCGGACGGCCCGAGCAGCGCGATCAGCTCACCCTTGCGGATATCGAGATCAAGATCCGGCACGGCGGGCGTGTCGCCGTAGGCAAGCGTCAGCTTGCTGAGGGAAAGGTAGGACGCATCAGACATAACGGGAAAATCCAAGGAAACGTTCGGCGGCAAAGACAATGCCGATGGACATGAAGGCGAGCAGCGAGGACAGGGCGGCAACCGACGGATCGAACACGATCTCCATGTAGGCGATCATGTCGATGGGCATGGTGCGCACGCCCGGGCCCGACAGGAAGAGTGACACCGGCACCTGGTTGAAGGAGGTGACGAAGCCGAGGATGAAGGCGGACAGGATGCCGCCGCGGATGTTCGGCATCACCACGCGGAAGAAGGCGCCAAGCCGCGAGGACCCGAGCAGCACCGCCGCTTCCTCGATGTCGGAGCGCAGATTTTCAAGGCTCGCCGAAACCACCCGCACCGCATAGGGCAGCACCAGTGCGGTATGTGCCAGGAACAGCGCCAGCGTGATGCCGACCTGGAAGGGCACGACGATGTAGCGCAAGAGCGCCAGGCCAACGATGATGCCCGGCACGATGATCGGTGCCGAGACCACCGTCCGCACAATCTCGGCGCCCGGAAGCTTGTAGCGCGACAGCGCATAGGACGCCGGGATGCCGAGGATCAGCGCTGCCGCCGTCCCGCCGATGGCGAGGAACATCGACATGCCGAAGGAGGCCCGGAAACTTTCCACCGTGAAGACCTTGGCGATCCAGCGCAGCGAAAAGCCCTGCGGCGGGAAGGCCAAAGTTTCGCCTGCCGAGAAGGAGGCCGCCACGATGATCAGGAACGGCCCGATCAGGAAGGCGATCACCAGGAAGAGGATGAACGGGATGAAGAGGCGTTGTGCCGTCATGCGGCCGCCCTCCTCTGCTTGTTGCGGGCCGTTGCGACGCGCTTCAGGAGAATGTTTGCAGCAAAGCTCATTGCGATCAGGATGAAGGCGATGACGCTCGCCGCCACGAAGTTGTTGGAGACCGAGACCTGCTGGTAAAGCAGCGTTTCCAGCATCAGCACCTTGGAGCCGCCGAGAATGGCGGGCGTGATATAGGCAGTCAGGCAGCCGGTGAAGACCAGCGTCCCGCCGATGACGAGCCCCTCCTTGGTGAGCGGCAGGATCACCTTCCAGAACACCTGCAACCAGTTGGCGCCGAGAACGCGTGCCGCGGGAACTGCGTCCTTCGGCATGTTTTCAAGCGCCGAAATCAGCGAGATGATCATCAGCGGCAGGAACAGTTGCAGCAGGCCGATGAAGATCGCCGTTTCGGAAAACAGGATGCGCAGCGGCGCCTGCGTCAGGCCGAGCGCCTGGAAGGCCTCGTTGACGATGCCGGTGCGGCCGAGGATGACGATCCAGGCATAGGTGCGCGCGACCGGCGAGATCATCAGCGGCAGCACGACAAGCCCCGTCACCTTGCCCTTCATGCCGGGCTCTAGGTTGACGATCGCGAACGCCGCCGCGTAGCCGATCACGGCCGCCGTCACCGTCACCAGCGCGCCGAGCTTCAGCGTGCGCAGGAAGACCGCCTGGTTCAGCGGGTTGGAAAAGAACTCGATATAGGCAGAGACAGACCAGCCGCCCGTCGGGTTGCGGAACCCGTCCGACAGCAGGATCACCACCGGCACAAGAAAGACCGCCGCCGCGAAGATCGCAGCAGGAAGCGCGAGTGCAAGCGCTTCGGCCCGGTTTTGGAACATTGGTGATGGTCTCCGTTCTTTGTAGTGCCATGTGCCCCCTCAACCAGCCTCCGCTTTGCTAGGCCACCCTCTCCCTGAAGGGGAAGAAGAGTGGCGATCGCTCTTCTCCCCGGCGGGGAGAAGGTGCCGGCAGGCGGATGAGGGGGCTACAATTTCAGTTCAAGCTTACTGCCCGACCTTCTCGTTCCAGCTCTTGATCCAGCCGGCGCGGTTGTCGAGCGCCACGGCGGAGGGGATGAGCTTCAGGCTCTTGGCGGTTTCTTCGCCATAGGTCAGGTTGTTGGCGACCTCTTCAGAAACCTTCACGTCCTTGTTGGCCGGGCTGTCGATGAACTTCTCGGCAAGTTTGGTCTGCACCTCGGTGGAGAGCCAGAAGTCCATGAACTGCAACGCAAGTTCGGCATTCTTGCCGCCCTTCGGCATGATCATCACGTTCATGCCACCCGTCTGGCCTTCCTTCGGCGTTGCCCACTCAACTGGCAGGCCGAGCTTGGTGAAGGGTGCCCAGGTGAAGCGGCCGATCGGCGCGGCCCAGATTTCTTCCTGCTTCATCAACTGCACGAGCTGCGAGGACTTTTCATAGAAGGTGACAATCTCGTCCTTCTTGTCGCCAACGGCTTCAATGGCGGCTGAGAGATCCGGCGTGTCCTTGCCGAGCGCCTGGCCCAGCATGTAGAGCGCCGGCGGGCCCTGGTTGGTGGTGACGTTCGGCCAGGCGATGTGGCTTGCATATTCCGGCTTCAGCAGGTCGGCCCAGGACTCGATCTTCATCTTGTCGGAACGATAGGCGATCGAGGTGGCGTAGAAGGTGTAGCCGATGCTCATGCCATCGCCGTTCGGATCCTTGGCGATGTCATAGAGCTTGTTGAAGTTCTCAAGCTTGGCGGTGTCGATCTTGTCGATCAGGCCCGCACGTGCGGCAGACAGGGCATCGGCCATGGAGACAACGGCCATGTCGATGACCGGGTTGGCCTTGTTGGCCTCCATCTTGGCAAGGCGCTCGACGCTGTTGCCGGTCTCGACAACCAGCTTGCAGCCGCAGATTTCCTGGAAGGGATCGTAGACGATCTCCTTGTACTCATCCTGCGACAACGCATAGACCGAGATGGTCAGCGTCTTGTCCTGCGCCGTGGCAGGGCTGAGCGCCGCCATGGCGGTGAGCATAAGGGCGGTGCCCGATGCGAGAATGACCTTGTTCATTGCTTGACCTCTCCTGCTGTCGAATTGTTCGGGTGGCGGGCATGCGGATGGAAGGCGGTAGCCCCCGGCACCGCGGTTTTCGGCGCACCGGTGGACTGTCGGACAAGAAGCTGCATGGGTACGCGATCGGGATCGGACGTCACCTTGGCGGCGGCGGCATCATCCGCGTCCGCATCAGCCTCGATCACCCGCATCAGCGCGGCAATGGCAAGATCGGCAACGGTCGCCATGTCCTGGCGCACCGTGGTGAGCGACGGCGAGACGACCGAAGACCAGATGGAATCATCAAAGCCGCTGACACTCACCATGTCCGGCACGGAGATGCCGGCATGCTGCAACTCCGTCAGCGCCCGAAGCGCCAGGAGATCGGAGAGTGCGGCAAAGGCGGTAAACCCTTGGGCGGCCCGTTCGGCAAGACCCAGCATGCAGTTCGGGCCGTGGATTTCCTCGACCTTTTCCGACCACAGCGTATCGCATTCGACCTTGGAACCAAGGCCACACTTTACGCCGCCAATGCGGTCGCTCTGCACGTTCGACGTCGGGCTGCGACCGATGATCAGGACCTTCCGGTGGCCAAGCGAGGCGAGATAACGGCCGACCTGCATGCCGCCGTCCCAATGATCGGCAGAAACGGTGTTGCCTGGCGTCGACGGCGTGTCGAGCACCGCAACGGGGCAGCCGACATCCGAAATCCGGGTGCCGCGACGGGGCACGATCAGCATGCCATCGATACCGCGTTCGATCAGGCGATTGATGGCTTCCGTCTGGGTGGCGATATCGCCGCGGGAGTCGGCGATCAGCACGCCGTAACCGACATTGGCCGCCGCATTCTCGATCGCCTGGGCAATCTGCGGGAAGAGAGGATTTGAGATATCGGGCAGGACGAGGCCGAGGACGCCGGTGCGTCCGGTGCGTAGCGCGCGGGCCGCAAGGCTCGGCACGTAGCCCACCTCCGCCGCCTTGGCCCGTACCCGCTGGACAAGTTCCGGCGACACGCGCCCCTTGCCCGAAAGCGCATTGGACACGGTCGCTGCCGACACCCCAAGGGCTGCCGCAATCGCGCTCATATTTGCTCCAGGCCGGACGTTCGCCATCGCCATCTCTGCTTAAACGTTTAAGCAGAATAGTTTGATCAAACTTCAATGTCGAGTCGAATCAGCACGAAGTCACACCTTATTCAAGGTCAACCACTGACTATTCGGGACGCTGCGTCGGAACTGGCTGCATCGCGGAGGAGAGACAGCATGCAGCATGCAGAAATTACACAACTTTCGGCAACAGAACTGTCGCGCGCAATCCATGATTGCCGGCTCTCCGCAACCGCGGTGATGGGGGCATATCTGGCCCGGATCGAGCGTCTCAACCCTAGCGTTAACGCAATTGTGAACATACGGGACAGCGACTCGCTGCTCGCCGAAGCCGCAGCCTGCGATGCTGAGCTCACGGCCGGTTCCTCTCGCGGCTGGATGCACGGCATGCCGATCGCCATCAAGGACCTCTGCGAGGTCAAGGATCTGCGCTGCACCTATGGCTCGCCGATCTTTGCCGATTTCGTGCCGAAGGAAGACGAGATCATGGTGGAGCGAATCCGTGCCGCCGGCGCCATCATCATCGGCAAGACGAATACGCCCGAACACGGCTTCGGCTCGCAAAGCTACAATCCGGTGCATGGCGTAACCCGAAACCCTTACGACCTTACGAAGACCGTCGGCGGCTCGAGCGGCGGCGCGGCGGCAGCGCTGTCCGCCCATCTCCTGCCGATCGCCGATGGCAGCGACATGATGGGGTCGCTGCGCAACCCGGCCGCCTTCAACAATGTCATCGGCTTCCGGCCAAGCTACGGTCGCATCCCGGTGTCGCAAAAGCTCGAGCTTTTCATGGGCCAACTGTCCGTGCTGGGCCCCATGGGCCGCACTGTGGAAGATACCGCGGCCCTGCTGATGACCCAGGCCGGATATGACCCGCGCGACCCGCATTCCCTTCCGGCCGAAGACCTGATGCCGGAACGGGGCCGCGACTTCTCGGGCGCCCGCATCGCCTGGCTTGGCGACCTTGGCGGCTACCTTCCGTTCGATCCTGGCGTGCTGGAGCTTTGCCAAACCGCCCTCCCCGTCTTCGAGAGCATCGGCTGCACGGTGGAAACGGTCATTCCGGATTACGACATGGCCGATGTCTGGCAGTCATGGACGACGCTGCGCAGCTGGCTGACGGCAAACGGCATGCGCGACAGTTATGATGACCCGGCCAAACGCGCGCTGATGAAGCCCGAGATCATTTGGGAGATTGAGCGCGGGCTCGACATGACCGGCCGCGAGGTGCACTTGGCCTCAAAGCGGCGCAGCGCCTGGTACAAATACCTGCTGACCCTGTTCGAGCGCTATGACTACCTCGTCCTGCCCTCAGCCCAGGTATTCCCCTTCGATGCCGACACGCATTGGCCGAAGGAGGTCGGTGGCCGGACCATGGACACATACCATCGCTGGATGGAGGTGGTGATTCCGGCCTCGATGGCAGGTCTGCCCGTCGCCGCCATGCCCGCCGGTTTCAACAGCGAAGGCATGCCGAACGGCATCCAGATCATCGGCAGACCGCGTGCCGACAAGGCGGTGCTGGACCTGGCGCTGGCTTATGAAAATGCAACCGACTGGCTGAACCGGCGGCCGAAGCTTTGAGCCGCTACCAGCCGACCACTTCCTCGCCGTAGCGGCCGACTTCTTCGAGCAGCCAGGCCCGGAACGCCATGACCGGTCGGAAATCCTTCTTGCTGACCGGCGCCACCGCGTAATAGGCGCTCGGGCTGCGCACCTGGTGCGGAAAGGCTTCCACCAGTTGGCCGCTCGCCAGCTCCGAGTCGATCAGGAAAAGCGGCATCAAGGCGACGCCAAGCCCTGCAATGCAGGCCTGCGCCACGTTGCCGAACTGCTCGAAGCGCATCCCCTCCGACGGCGTCGCCGAGATGCCAAGGCTCTCGAACCAGTGGGCCCAGGCGCCGGGGCGCGAGGCCATGTGCAGCAGCGGCAGGTGCAGCAGGTCCTGGCCCTTCTTGATCGGATGCGCCTTGAGGAAGGCGGGCGAAGAGACCGGTGCCACCATCTCCTCCATCAGGAAGGTGGATTCCGCCCCCGGCCAATCCGGCTGTCCGACATGGATCGCCATATCGATACCCTCGCGGTCGAAGTCGAAGGTGCCGATGCGGGTTGCGAAATTCAGCGTGATCTCCGGATGGCGCGCCACGAATTGCGGGATCCGCGGCATCAACCATCGCGTGCCGAAGGTCGGCAGGATCGCGAGGTTCAGCTGGTCGCTATGCTGTTTGGTCATTGCCTGCAGCGAGGCGGAGCGGATCTGGCTCAGCGCCGCGGCAATCGCCTTGGCATAATCCGCCCCGGCTGCCGTCAGCATCACGCCGCGGCTGGTGCGGTCGAAAAGCAGGATGCCCAACTGCTCCTCAAGCCCGGAAACCTGCCGGCTGATCGCGCCTTGGGTCAGGGAAAGCTCCTCGGCTGCGGCTGAAAAGCTGCCGAGCCGTGCTACGGAATCAAAGGCTGCAAGCGCAGAGGTGGAGGGAAGCAAACGTCGGGAAAGGCTGGCCATGGCTTATTACTATAGATCATGGCAGATTGAGTAAACGGTGCTTGCTCTCCGGCCCATGCCGGAGATAATTCCTTCAACCCTCAACGACCTAATTTGAAGCGGAGAACTGCCGTGGCTTTTTCCTGGAACGATCCTTTCCTGCTCGACGACCAGTTGAGCGAAGATGAGCGGATGATCCGCGACGCGGCTGCCGCCTTCGCCAAGTCCGAACTCCTGCCGCGCATCGAGGAAGCCTATCTCGAAGAGTCGACCGATCCTGGCCTCTTCAAGCTGATGGGCCAGACCGGCCTGCTCGGCGTTACCCTGCCGGAAGAATACGGCGCAGCGAACGCTTCCTACGTCGCCTACGGCCTCGTTGCCCGCGAAATCGAGCGCATCGACTCCGGTTACCGCTCCATGATGAGCGTGCAGTCCTCGCTCGTCATCTACCCGATCTTCGCCTACGGCTCCGACGAGCAGAAGAAGAAGTATCTTCCGGGCCTTGTTTCCGGTGAACTCATCGGCTGCTTCGGCCTCACCGAGCCGGATGCCGGCTCCGATCCGGGCGGCATGAAGACCCGCGCCGAAAAGATCGAAGGCGGTTACCGCCTGCGCGGCTCCAAGATGTGGATCTCCAACGCGCCGATCGCCGATGTCTTCGTCGTCTGGGCAAAGTCGGAAGCCCACAACAACGAAATCCGCGGCTTCGTGCTCGAAAAGGGCATGAAGGGCCTGTCGGCTCCGAAGATCGGTGGCAAGCTGTCACTGCGCGCGTCCATCACCGGCGAAATCGTCATGGACGGCGTCGAAGTCAGTGAAGATGCGCTGCTGCCGAACGTGTCGGGCCTCAAGGGTCCGTTCGGCTGCCTCAACCGCGCCCGCTACGGCATTTCCTGGGGTGTCATGGGTGCGGCTGAAGACTGCTGGTTCCGGGCGCGCCAGTATGGCCTCGACCGCAAGCAGTTCGGCAAGCCGCTCGCCGGCACGCAGCTTTACCAGAAGAAGCTCGCCGACATGATGACCGAAATCACGCTCGGCCTGCAGGGTTCGCTGCGCGTCGGCCAGTTGATGGACGCCCACAAGATGGCGCCGGAAATGATCTCGATCGTCAAGCGCAACAACTGCGGCAAGGCGCTCGACATCGCTCGCCAGGCCCGTGACATGCACGGCGGCAACGGCATCCAGATCGAATACCACGTCATGCGCCACGCGCAGAACCTGGAAACGGTCAACACCTACGAAGGCACGCATGACGTTCATGCGCTGATCCTCGGCCGCGCCCAGACCGGCATCCAGGCGTTCTTCTGAGACCAGCCACTTTCTGATCCAGGTCCTCCCCTCTGACCTGAGACCTGGCCCGGCCGCTTCCAGCGCGCCGGGCCTTTTTCTTCTTGTGCCTTGCGGTTGATTGTGGCGGTGAGATCACCTAACTCAGGGGCCGGAACCTCCCTCCCATTCGCGGCGGCGCATGCTGCCCTTCTGCACCTTCAGAAACGAAAGTGGACCCCATGCAGACCTATCCCGACGTCAAGCTCCTCATCAACGGCGAATGGCGTGATGCCATCGGCGGCGAGACCCTTCCGGTCATCGATCCGGCCACCGAAGAAGTCATCGGCAAGATCGCCCATGCGCGAAAGGCCGATCTCGACCTGGCGCTTGAGGCAGCAGACAAGGGCTTCAAAGTCTGGCGCGACACCTCGCCCTTCGAGCGCTCCAAGCTGATGCGCAAGGCAGCCGACCTGCTGCGCGCCCGCGTTGACGACATCGCCTACATGATGACGCGCGAACAGGGCAAGCCGCTGGCGCAGTCCAAAATGGAAGTCATGGGCGCTGCCGATACGATCGACTGGTTTGCCGAAGAAGCTCGCCGGACCTACGGCCAGATCATCCCGGCCCGCTTCACCGGCGTTTCGCAGATGGCAATCAAGCTGCCGGTTGGCCCGGTCGCGGCCTTCACGCCGTGGAACTTCCCGCTGAACCAGGTTGTCCGCAAGCTGTCGGCGGCACTCGCCACCGGCTGCTCGATCATCGTCAAGGCACCGGAAGAAACCCCCGCCTCGCCAGCCGAACTCATCCGCGCCTTCGTGGATGCCGGCGTCCCGGCAGGTGTCGTCAACCTCGTTTACGGCATTCCGGCGGAAATTTCCGAATACCTCATCGCCCATCCGGTCATCCGCAAGATTTCTTTCACCGGCTCCACGCCGGTCGGCAAGCATCTCGCAGCGCTCGCTGGCAAGTACATGAAGCGCGCCACGATGGAACTCGGCGGCCACGCGCCGGTGATGATCTTCGATGATGCCGATCTCGAAAAGGCAATCGAAGTCACCGCAGCGGCCAAGTTCCGCAACGCTGGCCAGGTTTGCGTCGCGCCGACCCGCTTCCTCGTCCAGGAAGGCATCGCCGACCGCTTCACCCAAGGTTTCGTCAAGGCAACGCAGGCCATCAAGGTCGGCAACGGCCTGGAAGACGGCGTCACCATGGGGCCGCTCGCCAACGAGCGCCGCATCCCGGTCATGGAAGACATGATCCATGACGCCGTGGCCAAGGGTGCAGAAGTGAAGACGGGCGGCAAGCGCATCGGCAACAAGGGCTACTTCTTCGAGCCGACCGTGATCGCCGACGTACCGACCTCGGCCAAGATGATGAACGAGGAGCCCTTCGGCCCGCTCGCCATCATCAACCGCTTCTCACATTATGAAGAAGCGATCGAGGAAGCAAACCGCCTGCCGTTCGGCCTTGCATCCTACGCCTTCACCGGTTCGGTAAAGACGGCACACGCGCTCGGTCGCCAGGTGGAAGCCGGCATGCTCACCATCAACCACAATGGTCTGGCGCTTCCGGAAGTCCCGTTCGGCGGCATCAAGGATTCGGGCTACGGCACCGAAGGTGGATCGGAAGCCGTCGAAGCCTATCTCGAAACCAAGTACGTCACCCAGATGAACTGATCCGTCAGCTTCATTCTTGTGAACTATCGGAACGGCCGGAGCTCCTCCGGCGGTTTTTCTTTGCCTGCCACTCATTCTCAGGTTATCTATTGAAACAAAGGGTGAACATGGGGCGACAAGCATGGCCGAGGCAGACGCTGCACCTCTCCTGAAGGAAATCTTCAACCACGCGCGGCTGGAGCATTTTGCCCTTGAGACCGCCGATGTTCATCCGGGTTTCGACAGTGGTCGCTTCCTGGCGCTTGCCACGGTTGATCTCGAGGCTATGAGCATCATGCAGCGGCTGCGACAGGTTGCGGTCACCTTCCATGCCACGCTGCCCGGCGGTTTTGCCACCAATCTCGAAATCCTGCGGGCACTGGCGCCGCGCATCAACCACAACTTCGCGTCCATCGTGCTGCCGGAATATGTGGCGCTCTACGGCCAGGACCATTTCGACCTGTCGATGGATGCGCTGGCCTTCTTCACCCGGTTCGGTTCCTCCGAATTTGCGGTGCGCCACTTCCTCCTCAAGGACCTGTCACGCTCGCTGAAGGTGATGGAGCGTTGGTCGACCGACGAGAACGAACATGTTCGCCGGCTTGCGAGTGAAGGCTGCCGCCCGCGCCTGCCCTGGTCATTCCAACTGAAGGAACTGCTGGCCGACCCCTCGCCCGTCGCACCAATCCTGGAGAACCTGAAAAGCGATCCGAGCCTCTACGTCCGCAAGTCGGTCGCCAACCATCTGAACGACATCACCAAGGATCATCCCGATTGGGTGTTCGACAAGATCGCCCATTGGGACAGGGAGGATGCCCGCACCGCATGGATCATGCGCCAGGCGTTGCGCACGCTGGTCAAGAAGGGTGATCCACGGGCGCTCCACGTCCTAGGCGCCGGCGACAAGGCCGAGGTGACGGTCGAGGCATTCACGGTCACACCGTCATCGATGCAACTCGGCGGCTCGGTAAAGATCACGGCCCGCCTCGTGTCGACCGCTTCGAACCCGCAGAAGCTGGTGATCGATTACGCGGTCCACTACGTCAAGAAGGCCGGCGGCACCTCGAAGAAGGTCTTCAAGTGGAAGGAACTGGAACTGGCGCCCGGTGCAGCCGTGGAACTGTCGATCAGCCGTGCCATCCGCGACTTCACCACCCGGGTGCATTATCCCGGTCGGCATGCAGTGGAGCTCATCATCAATGGCGAGGTGCTGGCGGAAGGCGCGTTCGAACTGCTGGGCTGAACCTCAGACCGCAAACACTTTCGCCCTGCGCAGGGTCACGAAGCCGCCATCGCCGGCCTTCACCACCCGTTCCGGCTCGACGTCGAATTCCAGATGCTCGCCGGTTTCGGCCGTGGCGAGCACGCGCCGGCCATCGGGACGATCCAGCACGCGGGTGATGCTTGCCGGAATGCCGGGCCCCTGCAGCGACCAGTCGAGATCTGCCGGGCGCGCATAAAGCTCAGCCTTGCCATCCGCGAGGCCCACCACCTCGATCGCGGCACCGCTGGCGTAGGCCTTGCCGTCGCGCACTTCGGCGGCAATCACATTGGCATCGCCCAGGAACTTCATCACGAAAGCCGACTGCGGATCGCGGCACACCTCTTCCGGCGTGCCCTGCTGCACAATCTGCCCGTCCTTCAGGATCACCACCCGGTCAGCCAGATCGAGCGCCTCTTCCTGGTCGTGGGTCACGAAAAGGGTCGTGATGCCGAGTTCGGAATGGATCTCGCGCAGCCAGCGGCGCAAGTCCCGCCGTACATTTGCGTCCAGCGCCCCGAACGGTTCGTCGAGCAGCAGAACCTTGGGATCGACCGCAAGCGCACGGGCCAGCGCCACGCGCTGCCGCTGCCCGCCAGAAATCTGCGCCGGGAACCGGTCTCCGAGACCTTCCAGCCGCACCAGCCGCAGGAGATCGCTCACACGCGCATCGATCGCCGCCTTCTCGCGCTTCACCTTCGACACCTTCATGCCAAAGGCAATGTTCTGGGCCACCGTCATATGCGGGAAAAGCGCGTAATGCTGGAACACGAAGCCGACGCCGCGATCGCGCACCGGGATGTCGGTCGCATCCTGATCGCCGAAATAGATGTGCCCGCCATCAGAATATTCGAGGCCGGCGACCATGCGCAGGATGGTCGTCTTGCCGGAGCCGGACGGCCCGAGCAGCGCGACGAGTTCGCCGCTTTCGATCTCCAGCGAGACATCGCGCACGGCGCGGAAGGTCTCGAACGTTTTGACGACGTGGTCGAGGCGGATCTTCATGAATTGCTCTCCGCGGGTTTGGCTTGCGGCCGCACACGGCCCGCGCCCTGGCGCTCCAGCGCCACCTTGGCGATGATGGTAAGGACGGCGATGGTCGCCAGGATGGAGGCGGAGGCGAAGGCGCCGGTCGCCTGGTAGTCGTGATAGAGAAGCTCGATATGCAGCGGAAGCGTGTTCGTCTGGCCGCGGATATTACCGGAGACGACCGACACGGCTCCGAACTCGCCCATGACGCGGGCGTTGCAGAGGATGACGCCGTAAAGCAGCGCCCATTTGACGTTCGGCAGCGTTACCGAGAAGAAGGTGCGCCAGCCGGACGCACCGAGCGAGGTCGCCGCCTCCTCCAGATCGCGCCCCTGCGCCTGCATCAGCGGAATGAGCTCGCGGGCAACGAAGGGTGCCGTGACGAACATCGACGCCAGGATGATGCCCGGGATCGCAAACAGGATCTTGATGTCCCAGGCGTCAAGCGTCGGCCCGAAGATGCCCTGCAGGCCATAAACGAAGAGATAGGCGACACCGGCAACAATCGGCGAGACCGAGAACGGGATCTCGATCAGCACCAGCAGGAAGCGCTTGCCCCAGAAATCGAACTTGGTGATTGCCCAGGCTGCGGCGATGCCGAAGGCCGTATTGACCGGCACGGCCACGAGCGCGGCCAGCACCGTCAGCATGATCGCGTGACGGGTGTCCGGATGGATGATCGTGTCGCGATAGACCGCCCAGCCCTTCGCAGACGCTTCGACGCCGATGATGACGAGAGGCGCAACAATGATCAGCGCCACGAGAACCAGGACGACGCCGATCAGCAGGCGCCGGAAGAGCGGCTGGTCGCCGACGCGCGGTGGCTTGCGATGTGTGTTGAGCCTGCTCATGGATCAGCCCCTCGCCGTGTAGCGCAGGGCACGCGCCTGCAGCCAGTTGGTGACGCCAAGCATCACGAAGGCGGTGATGAGCAGCACCGAGGCGATCGCCGCGGCGGCCTGATAGTCGTATTCCTCCAGACGGATAAAGATCAGCAGCGCGGTGATCTCCGTCGACATCGGCTGGTTGCCGGCAATGAAGATGATGGCGCCGAATTCGCCAAGGCTGCGCGCAAAGGACAGCGAGACCCCGGCAAGCAATGCCGGGGTGAGCAGCGGCAGGATGACCTTGCGGAAGATCGTCCAGTCCGATCCGCCCAGAGATTGGGCCGCCTCTTCGAGCGCCGGATCCAGATCCTCCAGCACCGGCTGCACCGTGCGAACGATGAACGGCAGCGAGGTGAAGCACATGGCGATCATGATGCCGATCGGCGTATAGGCGACGCGGATCCCGAGCGGCTCCAGGATCGAGCCGAACCAGCCATTGGCGGAAAACAGTGCGGTGAGCGCTATGCCGGCCACCGCCGTCGGCAGCGCAAACGGCAGGTCGACCATGGCGTCGACAAGGCGTTTTCCGGGAAAGCTGTAGCGGGTCAGAACCCAGGCAAGTGCGAGCCCGAAGAACAGGTTGAAGAGCGTGGCGCCAAAGGCCGACAGCACCGTGACCTGATAGCTGGCGAGCGCGCGGTCGGAAGACACGATACGCCAGTAGTCCGCCGGCCCGAGGCTCGCCGCCTTGAAGGCAAGTGCCGCCAGCGGCAGGACCACGATCAGCCCGACATAAAACAGCGTCACGCCAAGCGACAGGCGCAATCCGGGCAAGACATTCCGTCTCAAGCCAGCACTTTCCTTTTACGTCCAAACCCGGCGGACAAAAGCCCACCGGGTCGGATCAACGGTGATGTAGGTGGAGTTAGCGGCTGCCGTAGAGCTTGTCGAGGGTGCCACCCGAAGCGAAGTGTTCGGACTGAACCTTTGCCCAGCCGCCGAAGGTGTCTTCAACCTTCACGAGGCGGATCTCGGGGAACTCCTGCTTGAATTCGGCGGCGACCTTCTCGTTGTTGACGCGATGGCCGAACTGGGCGGCAATGCGCTGGCCTTCTTCCGTGTAGAGGAAGTCGAGATAGGTCTTCGCAAGCTCTTCGGTGCCGTGCTTCTTGGCAACCTTGTCAACAACCGCGACCGGGAACTCCGCAAGCAGGCTGACGGAAGGAATGACGCCCTCCACCTTGTCTGCACCATACTGCTTGGCAATGCCGCGCGTCTCAGATTCGAAGGTGATCAGCACGTCGCCGGTCTGGCGCTCGACAAAGGTCGTCGTGGATGCACGGCCCCCGGTGTCGAACACCGGAACGTTGTTGAAGACCTTGGTGATGTAGGCTTCGATCTTTTCTTCGTCGCCCTGGTAGGCTTCCTTGGCCCAGGCATAGGCGGCGAGATAGGTGTAGCGTGCGTTGCCGGAGGTCTTCGGGTTCGGGAAGACCGCCTTTACGTCGTCACGGGCCAGATCGCCCCAATCCTTGATGTTCTTTGGGTTGCCGGCGCGCACCAGGAAGGACGGGAAGGAATAGAAGGGCGAGGCATTGTTCGGGAATTCCGAGGTCCAGTTGTCCGAAACAAAGCCCTGCTTGACGAGGAAATCGACGTCGGTGGACTGGTTGAAGGTCACCACATCGGCTTCCAGACCTTCGACGATCGAACGTGCCTGCTTGGACGTGCCGGCATGCGACTGGTCGATGGTGACGCCCGGATGGCTCTTGACGAAGGCTTCGTTGACGGAAACGAAAAGCTCGCGCGCAACGTCATAGGATGCGTTGAGAAGCTTCTGCTTCTGCTCCTGCGCCATCGCCGGCGTCACGAAGAGCGCGGCGATGGCTGTACCGAGAATGAGAAGGCGGTTCATGTAGGTCTCCGGATCTGAGTTGACCGGAAACTACAGGCTCGCCTCATCGGGCGCGAGGAACCCGTCTGCGCGGCGCCTCACGCCAGTAGAACATTTGCCCATGGGCGGACTGATTCGCGGTATTTTCTTCTTCCGCCGTTGCACCCATCATTTTTGACCAGGAACGTGGAAGTTTTTTGGTGCCGGAAAAATAAACGCGTTTGAAGTCAGCGGCTTCGCCGCCGGCTTCGCGATTTTCATTCACGCCCCTAGAGAAGGCGCGACAATGTCCGCGTCATCGGAAGGGGAACCGGGTCGCGAACCGGCTGCCTCCTCGGGTCCAAGGCTCGGTTCCGGTGATGGTCGTGATGTTGTCGGACGGGAATTGACAAGTCCCGAAAGACCGCAGGAAGCGATCGGGGCAGGCAGACCAAGATCTACCTTCTACCCCAATGCCACTGCCTGCCCCACTCCCCAACCATGCCGGGCTACCGGCGTGGCTAAACGGCTTGCCTGCAAGGGCTCAGGTACCCGCTTTTTCCCTCAGCATGTGGATGATGGCGGAAAAGTCATCGCCGCCATGGCCGGCCTTTTCAAACTCGGCATAGAGCTCGGCAGCATGTTGGCCAAGCGGCGTTGCTGCACCCGATTGCCGGGATGCCTCCTGCGACAGCATCAGGTCCTTCAGCATCAGGGCCGCGGCAAATCCCGGCTTGTAATCGTTGTTGGCGGGCGATGTCGGCACCGGGCCGGGCACCGGACAATAGGTGGTAAGCGACCAGCATTGGCCGGACGATGTCGAGGCGACGTCGAACAGAGCCTGGTGCGAAAGCCCGAGCTTTTCGGCGAGCCCGAAGGCTTCGCAAACGCCGATCATCGAGATGCCGAGGATCATGTTGTTGCAGATCTTGGCCGCTTGGCCAGCACCCGCCCCACCGCAGTGGACGATCTTCTTGCCCATCGCCTCGAGGATCGGCCTGCCGGCGGCAAAGGCCTTTTCCGACCCGCCCACCATGAAGGTAAGGGTGCCGGCGGTTGCCCCGCCCGTGCCGCCGGAGACCGGGGCATCGAGCGACACGCAGTTCATGGCGCCCGCCAGTTGATGCGCCTTGCGCGCACTTTCCACATCCACCGTCGAGCAGTCGATCACCAGCGTGCCTTCGGGCAGAAGCGTCGTCAGGTCGCTCCAGACCGCGATCACGTGCTGGCCCTTCGGCAGCATGGTAATGACGCAATCGGCGTCACGGACGGCTTCGGAGAGCGAAGACGCCGCGTTTACTCCGCTTGCCGCGGCAGCCTGGACGGAGGCTTCCGAAAGGTCGAACCCGCGCACGTCATGACCGGCCTTCACCAGGTTGGCCGCCATAGGCCCACCCATGTTGCCGAGACCTACGAAAGCAATCTTGGTCATCTTCCCCTCCCTGTTGGCTGGTTATAACCGGTGATCCGGAAACAGCGCCGGATGTCTGACCGCCAGATACCGATCGAGATCTGCATCAACGACCTCTTCGAGCCGAGCTGGCGACCATTTCGGATTGCGATCCTTGTCGATGATCGCGGCGCGCACGCCCTCGTAGAAATCATGGTTGCGCAGGATTTCGGATCCGACCGCGAACTCACGCTCAAGGCACTCCACGAGGCTGGAGCTCTGGCGCCCGAGGCGCAGCATCCGCAAAGTCAGCTTCAGGCTGGTGGGCGACCGCTTGGCGACCAGCTCGCGCGTCTTGGTGGCAAACTCGCCGGTTTCTCGTTCCAGTGTCGCGACGATCTCCTCGACCGTATCATGGCCGAAGGCGCGGTCGATTAGGGGGCGATTGGATTCGAGACTGCTCTCACCCGGTGAAATAGCAAACCCATCAATCGTCTGGCGCACGGCGTCATCCGAGGCACCGCCGGGCAAGCGGCCCAGCGCCTCGACCAGTTCAGATAGCCGCTCCGACGACACGCAGGCATCGGCAAGATTGGCATAGATTGCATCCGCCGGACCGACCACCTCGCCGGTCAGGCCCATCCATGTCCCGACCTCGCCCGGCGCGCGGGGAAGCAGCCAGGTGGCGCCGACATCCGGAACGTAACCGATGCCGGTTTCGGGCATGGCGAGCTTTGTCCGCTCCGTCACCACCCGATGTTTGCCATGCGCGGACACGCCGACACCGCCGCCCATGACGATGCCGTCCATCAGCGCGACATAGGGTTTCGAATAGCGTGAGATCATGTAGTTGACGGGGAATTCCTCGCGCCAGAAGCGCGTGACATCGGGATCCTTCGCCTTGCCCGCCTCGTGGATGACGCGGATATCGCCACCGGCGCAAAGCCCCCGTTCCCCCTCGCCTTTCAGGATGACGCAGGAGATGTTCGGATCCGCCGCAAAGCGGTCCATGGCTTCCTTCATAACCCGCACCATCGCCAGGTTGAGGCTGTTCAGCGCCTTTGGCCGGTTGAGGCTGATTATGGCTGCGGAGCCCACCCGGTCCAGAAGCACTTCATCCGTCTGTGTCGCGGTCTCCGGCATGCTATTTCCCCATTTCATGCATTCAACTTCCATCTGCCCCTCCTCCGCTTGCGGCGAAGGTCAGGATGAGGAGCCAAGTCTAGTATTCAAGTCATCGGTTGTCCGCGAGAATCATTTCCGCCGCCTTTTCGGCGATCATGATGGTGGGCGAGTTCGTGTTGCCGGAGGTGATGTTGGGCATGACGGAGGCATCGGCAATACGCAGCCGGCCAAGGGCGCGCATTTTCAGCCGCGGATCGACCACGCTGTCCGGATCGGCGCCCATGCGCGCCGTGCCGACGGGGTGGAAGATGGTGGTGCCGATATCGCCGGCTGCCCGCTCCAGGTCTGCATCCGTCTCATAGGATGGGCCGGGTTTGTATTCCTCCGGATGATAGCGGGCGAAGGACGGCTGCTTGACGATCTCGCGCGTCAGCTTGATCGCTTTCACCGCCACGTCGCGGTCGGCAGGTGCCGAAAGGTAGTTCGGCTTGATCGCCGGGCCGGATGCGAAATCGGCGCTCTTCAGGTGAACCGAGCCGCGGCTCTCGGGGCGCAGGTTGCAGACGCTCGCCGTCATCGCCGGGAAGAAATGCAACGGGTCGCCGAACTTGTCGAGCGAGACCGGCTGTACGTGGTACTGCAGGTCCGGCGTTTCCTTGTTGGGCCCCGACCGGGTGAAGATGCCGAGCTGGCTTGGTGCCATCGACATCGGGCCCGACCGGCGGATCGCATATTCCAGGCCGATTGCTGCCTTGCCGAGCAGGCGCGACGCCTTTTCGTTCAAGGTCGGCACGCCGGTCACCTTGTAGACCATGCGAAGCTGCAGGTGGTCCTGCAGGTTCTCGCCGACACCCTTCACTTCCTTGACCACCTCGACGCCGGCATTGGCGAGCACGTCGCCGCGGCCGATGCCTGAAAGTTCAAGGATGTGCGGCGTGCCGATGGCGCCAGCAGACAGTACCGTTTCGCGCTGCGCATAGGCCGTCTTCGTCACGCCGTCCTGTACGAACTCGACGCCCTTCACCTCGCCGCCTTCAACGACGAGCCGACGCACATGCGCCTTCACCAGCACGCGCAGGTTCGGTCGCTTCATCGCCGGACGGAGGAAAGCCTTCGCCGTATTCCAGCGGATGCCGGACCGCTGGTTGACGTCGAAATAGCTAGAGCCTTCGTTGTTGCCGCGGTTGAAATCCTCGATGATCGGGATGCCGGCTTCCTCGGCCGCCTTCTGGAAGCTGTCGAGCACCGCCCAGCGGACCCGTGATTTCTCCACGCGCCACTCGCCACCCGTCGCATGCATCTCGTCCGCACCACGGTAGAAGTCCTGAGATTTCTTGAAATACGGCAGGACGTCATCCCAGCCCCAGCCGGTGCAGCCCATCTGCCGCCATAGATCGTAGTCGCGGGCCTGGCCGCGCATGTAGATCATGCCGTTGATCGAGGAACAGCCGCCAAGGATCTTGCCGCGCGGGTAAAACAGCGATCGGCCGTTCAGCCCCTCTTCCTTTTCGGTGGTGAAACACCAGTCGGTGCGCGGATTGTTGATGCAGTAGAGATACCCGACCGGGATATGCACCCAGTGGTAATTGTCCTTGCCGCCCGCCTCCAGCAGCAGCACCCGGTTGCGCGGGTCAGCCGAGAGGCGGTTGGCCAGCACGCAGCCGGCGCTTCCCGCACCGATGATGATGTAGTCGTAGGTTTCCATGTTGCGTGACCGATCAGTGCCTGTGCTCGAAGCCGAGTTTGCGGCCCAGTCGCGACGCGTAGAATTCGCCTATGATGCCCCGGCGGAACACCAGGACGCACACCATGAAGACAATCCCGGTAATGATGGTGACCGGGAATTGCGAGGTCGCCAGGTAGTTCTGCAGCGTCACCACCAGCCCGGCCCCGAAGATCGGGCCGATCAGCGTGCCGATGCCGCCGAGAAGCGTCATCAGGATCACCTCGCCAGACATCTGCCAGGCGACATCCGTCAGCGTCGCGAACTGGAAGACGAGCGCCTTAGTGCCGCCTGCAAGCCCTGCGAGCGCCGCCGACATCACGAAGGCGCCGAGCTTGTAGCGGGCCACCGAATAACCAAGCGAGATGGCGCGCTGCTCGTTCTCGCGGATCGAGCGCAGGATCATGCCGAACGGTGAGTTGATGAAGCGCCAGATGATGACGAGCCCGATCACGAACACCGCCAGCACGAAGTAATACATGTTGGTGGAGCTGTTGAGATCGATGAAGCCGAACAGGTGCCCGCGCGGCACCGACTGGATGCCGTCCTCGCCCTTGGTGAATTCCGCCTGCAGGCAGAAGAAGAAGAACATCTGCGATAGCGCGAGCGTAATCATCGCGAAATAGATGCCCTGCCGGCGGATGGCGAAGAAGCCCATGATGAGGCCGAGCACCGCCGCACCTACGACGCCCGTCAGCACGCCAAGTTCGGGCGGGAAACCCCATTCCTTCACCACATGGGCGCTGAAATAGGCCGCACCACCGAAGAACGTGGCGTGCCCGAAGGACAGCAGGCCCGTATAGCCCAGCAACAGGTTGAAAGCGCAGGCAAACAAGGCGAAGCAGAGGAGCTTCATCAGGAAGATCGGGTAGAAGAAGGCCGGCGCCACGATGAGCAGGACGAGTCCGAGGATCAGGAACGCAGCATAGGTCTTCGATGCGGTCGCCGATCGTTCGGCGCGAACTGTCGTGGTGCTGCTATGGGTCATGTCACTCATTTCATGCACCTCCCTCACGCATCCCGGCCAAACAGGCCGGCTGGGCGGAGCAGAAGCACGATCGCCATGATCACGAAGATCACAATGTTGGATGCTTCCGGATAAAACACTTTGGTGAGGCCTTCGGCGATGCCGAGCATGTAGCCGGTCAGGATGGCGCCCATGATCGAGCCCATGCCACCCACCACGACCACCGCAAACACGACGATGATGATGTTCGAGCCCATCAGCGGCGAGACCTGGTAGACGGGTGCGGCAAGCACGCCGGCAAAGGCGGCAAGCCCCGCACCGAGCGCGTAGGTGAAGGTAAGGAGCACCGGCACGTTGACGCCGAAGGCCTGCACCAGGACGGGATTTTCGGTCGCGGCACGCAGGTAGGAGCCGAGCTTTGTCTTCTCGATAAGCAGCCAGGTGCCGATGCAGGCAAGCAGCGATACGACGACGACCCAGCCGCGATAGATCGGCAGGAACATGAAGCCGAGATTGGTGCCGCCCGCCAGCTGCGCCGGCACGGCATATGGCTGGCCGGACGCGCCATAGAGATAACGGAATGTGCCTTCGAGCGTCAGCGCCAGGCCGAAGGTGAAGAGCAGTCCATAGAGATGGTCGAGTTTGTAGAGCCGCGACAGCAGGAAGCGCTCGATCACCGCTCCGAACAGGCCGACCACCAGCGGCGACAGGATGAGTGCAAACCAGTAGTTGATGCCGAAATACTGGAGCATCAGCATGGCCGCGAAGGCGCCCAGCATATACTGCACGCCGTGGGCAAAGTTGATCACCCGCAACAGGCCGAAGATGACCGCAAGGCCAAGGCTCAGGAGAGCGTAGAAGGAGCCGTTGATCAGGCCGATCAGCAACTGGCCGAGAAACGCCTGCAACGGGATGCCGAAGATCATCGTCATACTACACCCCCAGAACCTTATGCAGCGTGTCCATGCGCTGCGGCAGTTCGCTCACCGGAAACTCCGACACCATCTGGCCGTGGTCCATCAGATAGAACCGGTCGGCGATGCGGCTGGCAAAGCGGAAATTTTGTTCAACAAGCAGCACCGTCATGCCGCGTTCCTTCAAGGTCTTCAGCACCTCGCCGATGCGCTGCACGATAACCGGGGCCAGCCCTTCGGTCGGCTCGTCGAGGATCAGCAGTTTGACGCCGGTGCGCAGGATGCGCGCGATCGCCAGCATCTGCTGTTCGCCGCCGGAAAGCTTGGTGCCGGGGCTCGAGCGGCGCTCCTTGAGGTTGGGAAAAAGTTCGTAGATCTCCTCAATCGGCATGCCGCCTTGCGCCACCACCGGCGGTAGCGTCAGGTTTTCCTCCACCGTCAGTGTCGAGAAGATGCCGCGCTCTTCCGGCACGAAGCCGATGCCCGCATGCGCCGTCTTGTGCAGCGGCACGCCCAGCATGTCCTTGCCGTCGAAGCGGATCTCGCCCTTGCGTTCGCGGATGATGCCGACGATCGTGCGCAAGGTCGTGGTCTTGCCCACCCCGTTGCGTCCGAGGATGGTGATGGTCTCGCCCTCGCCCACCGTCATGTTGACGCCGTGCAGCACGTGGCTTTCGCCATACCAGGCGTTGAGGTTGGAGACCTCCAGAAGCGGTTTTGCCATCAAGCCTCCTCCGCACCCATATATGCTAGTCGCACGCGTTCATCTTGGCTAACGGTCGCGTAATCGCCCTCGGCCAGGATTTCGCCGCGCTGCAGCACCGTGACGTGGTGGCAGATGTCGGCAACAACGGAAAGGTTATGTTCCACCATCAGCACGGCGCGGGTTTTCGCCACTTCGCGGATGATGCTGGATACGGTGCCGATATCCTCCTGCCCCATGCCGGCCATCGGCTCGTCGAGCAAAAGGACCTGCGGATCGAGCGCGAGCGTCGTCGCAATCTCGAGCACCCGCTTGCGGCCATAGGAAAGATCGGCGGCAAGCGAATTGCGCTCGCGCTTCAGCCCCACCGCCTCGATCAGTTCATCGGCACGCGCCGTCAGCCGATTGAGCGCCGAGGTCGGCAGCCAGAACTGCGTCGAGAGACCATTCGGCCGCTGCAGCGCCACGCGCACATTGTCGAGCACCGACAGATGCGGGAACACCGCCGAGATCTGGAAGGAGCGGACAAGCCCCATGCGCGCCACCTTGTCCGGCGGCGTCTTGGTGATGTCCGTCCCCATCAGGGCAATGGTACCGGCAGTCGGTTGCAGGAACTTGGTCAGCAGGTTGAAGACCGTGGTCTTGCCCGCGCCGTTCGGACCGATCAGCGCATGCACCCGGGCGTGATGCACGTCGAGATCGACATTCTTCACGGCCGCAAAGGCACCGAACTGCTTGGTGAGGCCGCGGGCGGACAAGACCACCCGCGGCTCTGCATGATTGTGTGTCGCGGCTACCGCCATCAGTTCACCAGATCGCAGCCGCTCTTGGCGGGATCCATGTAGGCTTCCTTGCCCGGAATGGTGTCGAGGACGTCGAAATAGTCCCAGGCTTCCTTGCTTTCGTCCGGCTTCTTGACCTGCAGCAGGTACATGTCGTGGATCATGCGGCCGTTCTTGGCGACCGTGCCGCCCTGCGCGAAGACGTCGTCGACCGGCATTTCATGAATGGCCTTGGCAACGGCTTCGGTTTCATCCGTGCCGGCCTTTTCGACCGCCTTCAGGTACTGGCGAACGGCGGAATAGGTGCCCGTGTGGATCATGTTGGGCATCTTGTTGGTGCGCTCGAAGAACTTCTTGGCGAACTCGCGGCTCTGGTCGTCGCGGTTCCAGTAATAGCCTTCCGTCAGCGTCAGGCCCTGAGCCGCTTCAAGGCCGAGGCCATGGACTTCGGCGAGCGTGAAGAGCAGCGCGGCGAGGCGCTGGCCACCCTGGACGATGCCGAATTCGGCAGCCTGCTTGATGGCGTTGGAGGTATCGAGGCCGGCATTGGCAAGGCCGATCACCTTTGCGCCGGAAGACTGGGCCTGCAGCAGGAACGACGAGAAGTCGGTGCTGGAGAGCGGATGACGAACGGAGCCGGCGATGGTACCGCCATTCGCCTTTACGAAGTCGCCGGTCTGCTGCTCGAGCGAATAACCGAAGGCATAGTCGGCGGTGAGGAAGAACCAGCTGTCGCCGCCCTGCTTCACGAGTGCGCCGCCGGTGCCGACTGCAAGTGCGTGGGTGTCATAGGCCCAGTGGAAGCCGTAAGGCGAGCAGGCCTTGCCGGTGAGGTCGGTGGTTGCAGCGCCGGTGACGATGTCAATCTTCTTCTTTTCCTTGGCGACCGCCTGCACGGCAAGCGCCACCGACGACGTCGTCAGTTCCATGATCGCATCGACCTGCTCGGTATCGTACCACTGGCGGGCGATGTTGGAGGCGATGTCCGGCTTGTTCTGGTGGTCGGCGTCGACGATTTCGATCGGCATGCCGAGAACCTTGCCACCGAATTCCTCGATGGCCATCTTGGCCGCTTCAACGGACGACTTGCCGCCGAAATCTGCATAGACGCCCGACTGGTCGTTCAGGATGCCGATCTTGATCTTGTTGTCGGATGCCGTGCCGGTTGCATTCTGTGCAAAAGCCGTGCTGCTAACCAGCACGAGCGCCAAAGATGCCAATAGTGTCTTGCGCATGATTTCTCCTCCCAGAGAACAAGCCAAAGTGTCTGTTCAAAATTGGTGAGCCGCCCTCCTCAAGGCGACCGTTCCAAAACGCATGGTTGAGGAAAACGTCCGTTGACGCAAGCATGTTGGCTCCATTAATTGCAAACATCCTCTGTGCATTTTTGAACAGAAAGTAGAAATTTGCAGTGCAGTCCGAATTTCACCTGGGATGACCTCCTGTATTTCCTCGCCGTTGCGAGGACCGGCCAGCTTTCAACCGCCGCGCGCCAGTTGCGCACCAGCCACGCCACCGTCTCGCGCCGCATCGACCGGCTGGAGCTTTCGCTCCAGGTCAAGCTTTTCGAGCGAAACCCGCGTGGCTATGTGCTCACCGCCATGGGCCAGCGTTTCGTGGAAACGGCGGAGCGGATCGAGGCGGAAGCGGATCGGCTGCAGGCGGACATCACCTCCGGCAATCCCGCCCAGCGCGGTGTCGTGCGCCTGAGCGCGCCGGAGGGATTTGCGAACTTCTTCCTCGCGCCGCGAATTGGTGAGTTCTCCGACCAGCACCCCAACCTGTCGCTGGAGCTGGTGACAATCCAGCAGATCATGTCGCTGTCGCGCAAGGAAGCCGATATCGCCGTATCGCTTGATCCCCCTAAGGGAGGTCCTTACGAGATCGAGAAGATCACCGACTACCGGCTGAGCATCTACGGCTCGAAGGAGTACCTGAAGAGCAAGCCGAAGATCAACTGCCGCGACGACCTCCTGACGCATCCCTTCATCGGGTACATCGAAGACATGATCTTTGCGCCGGGGCTCGATTATCTCGGCGACGTGCATCCCGGCATCAAGCCCCGCTTCCAGAGCTCCAGCATCTTCGCCCAGTTGACCGCGACGCTGCGCCACCAGGGGCTGTGCGTCCTGCCGCATTTCATCGCCCGCGACGAGCCCGAGTTGCAGATCGTTCTCGCCAAGGAGATCAAGCTCATCCGCCACTATTACCTGGTGCGCCACCGTGACATGATCCGCAACCGTCGCGTTCGCGCGGTGGCCGATTATATCGTCGCGTCGGTGGAGGCCAATCGCGATGCTTTCCTGGGTTAAGTTCGACCGCGGATGCGGCTTTTAACCACTGCGAACATTGGAACCTGTCAAAACCAAACTAAAGTCATATATTGGCTTGTAGGATCTTGAATCCGTATAACCCACCCGGGGAATGGGAAGAGCATGCCGCAGAGCCACGACGTATCGTTGCTGGATGAGGAACGTTACCGGCTTCTCGTTGATGCCATCACCGATTACGCCATCTACATGATCGACGCCAATGGGCGCGTCGTCAGCTGGAACCCGGGCGCGCAGCGGTTCAAGGGTTACGAGGCGCATGAGATCCTCGGCGAACATTTCTCCCGTTTCTACACCGATGAAGACCGTGATGCGGGCGTCCCGGAAACGGCGCTGCGCACCGCAACCACCGAAGGACGCTTCGAGGCGGAAGCCTGGCGCGTGCGCAAAGACGGAATGCGCTTCTGGGCGCACGTCATCATCGATCCGATCTGGGGTCGCAACGGTGATCTGATCGGCTTTGCCAAGGTCACCCGTGACCTGAGCGAGCGCAAGCATGCCGAAGCGGAGCTGAAGCGCAGCGAGCAGCAGTTCCAGCTCCTCGTCCAGGGCGTCACGGATTACGCGATCTACATGCTCGACCCGGACGGCTATGTCAGCAGCTGGAACGCCGGCGCCGAGCGTATCAAGGGCTATTGTGCCTCCGATATCATCGGCAAGCACTTCTCGGAATTCTACACGCCGGAAGATCGCGAGCGCGATGAACCGGCAAAAAGCCTGGAGATGGCGCGGCGCGAGGGGCGCTACGAGCGTGAAGGCCAGCGCGTGCGCAAGGACGGCACCCGCTTCTGGGCGCATGTCATCGTTGATGCGATCCATAGCGAGCACGGCGAGCTCCTAGGTTTTGCCAAGATCACCCGCGACATCACCGAACGCGTGGCGGCCCAGCAAGCGCTTGCCAAGGCACGCGAAGAGCTGTTCCAGGCGCAGAAAATGGAGGCCATCGGCCAGCTGACCGGCGGCATCGCACACGACTTCAACAACCTGCTGATGGCCGTGATGGGCAGCCTCGAGATCCTCAAGAAGCGCCTGCCGAAGGATCCCTCGCTGATGTCGCTGCTCGACAATGCCCTGCAGGGCGCCGAGCGCGGAGCCGCGCTGACGCAGCGCATGCTCGCCTTCTCGCGCCGCCAGGACCTCAACATGCAGGCGATCGAGCTGACGGCACTGATCAAGGGCATGATGGATCTCGTCAACCCTTCTGTGAATGGCGCGGCCGAGATCACGCTGTCGCTTCCCGAACACCTGCCACCGGTGATCAGCGACCCGGTGCAGCTCGAGACGGCGGTGCTGAACCTTGTCGTCAACGCACGCGACGCGATGCCGAACGGCGGCACGATCACCATCCGCGCCGAGGAATACGACGCCGACCCGGTGGCCGACAAGCTGGCGGTCGGACGCTACGTAAGGCTCTCCGTATCCGACACCGGCGAAGGCATGGATGCCGAAACGCTGGAACGGGCAACCACCCCCTTCTTCACCACCAAGGGCGTCGGCAAGGGAACGGGACTTGGGCTTTCCATGGTCCAGGGACTGACCGAACAATCCGGCGGCAAGCTGACGATCGACAGCCGCAAGGGCAAGGGCACCACCGTATCGCTGCATCTTCGCGTCGCCGAAGGCGCCGAGCTGCACCACCCGATCGAAGTGCCGCAGCCCATTGCGATGACTGAACATCCGAAGAAGAACGCCACCGTGCTTGCCGTCGACGACGACGCGCTTGTGCTGATGAACACGACGCTGATGCTGGAAGACCTCGGACACACGGTGGTGGAAGCCTATAACGGCGTTGAGGCGCTGAACGAACTGCGCAGCGGCGGCCGCAAGTTCGACCTCGTCATCACCGACCATTCCATGCCGAAGATGACCGGCTCGGAGCTTGCCTCGGCGATTCACGAAGAGTGGCCGGACCTGCCGGTGGTCATTGCGACCGGGTATGCCGAGCTGCCGGCTGGTGGTGACAACCGTTTGCCGCGCCTGCCCAAGCCCTTTTCGCAAAGCCAGCTTCAGGACGTTGTCGCATCGGTGCTGAACAGCGCCGCCTGAAACCACCTTGCCGCCCGCGCGTTGTTTCCCATCACACGGGAGAACGAGCATGGTTTTCAAGCACCAGCATTTTCATGAAGTGAAGCCGGAAGTGGAGACAGAGTTTCCGCCGCAGGCCCGTCTCGAGGGCGCCGTCTCCGACGCGCTGGCATCCGCCGGAGGCCTCGACGGGGCGGACGTGACGGTGATCGCGACCGGAACCGAGATCACGCTGAAGGGATCGGTGCAGCGCCCGGAAGAAGCTGCCCGCGCCGAAGAAGTGGCCCGCAGCGTGCCCGGTGTGCTGAGCGTCGTGAACGAGATCCTCTACGGCGGCCTCAACATCGACCAGAACAATGCCGCGCGGGGCCTGAAACCCAGTTCGCAACGGCAGTAAGATCAGGGAGCCGGCAAGCGGCCGGTCCGCATGGCGTGGGCAACGTCATCGCGGCCGGCCTGTTCTGCCTGGCGCGCTGCGGCTTCGAAGTCGTAGGCCACGGCATGCAGTTCCGCTGACCAGCCCGCCGGCGTCTTCTCGATGACCGCGTAACGCGCATGCGGCGCTCCGGCTTCCACGAGATGCGGAACCGGAAATGATCCGCGATAGGCCGGCATGCCGACGCTGCCGGGATTGACGATCAGCACGCCGCCGATCCACGCCACCCGCGAGACATGCGTATGCCCGCACAGCACGACGCGCGAATCACCGATCCCGGCAAGCCGCGCGGCAATGTTCCCGGCTGTATCCATCACTGGCCGCCCGGTGCTGATGTCTTCCATCAGATATTCCAGATCGCCGCCCGCGGGGCTGCCGTGGCAGGCAAAGACGTCTCCATCCGCCAGAGTGACGGTTTTCGGTAGGTTTGCCATCCAGTGAAGATGCGCCTGGCTGAGAAGCGGCCTTGCAAAGGCGTCCGATCGCCCCTCCGCCCCTTCCAGCAGCTGACGTTCGTGGTTGCCTGATATGGTCGGAATACCGAGGCGCATCTGCAGGTCGGCAGCTCCGGCCGGATCGAAGGCGCCTGACACAAGATCCCCGAGATTGACGATGAGATCCGGCGCCGCTTTTTCAAGCCGCGCCAACACTGCCTGCAGCGCCAGGAGATTTCCGTGAACATCGGCAATCACGCCTATCCGCATCGTCCGCCTCCAGCCTTTAACCGCGGCAACCATCCCCGCATCCTGAGGCTGGTCCATCTCGGCGCAAAAGAAAAGGCCCGGCTGCATTTCGTTGCGGCCGGGCCTTTTTCAGGTTGTTGGGCTAACGCTTAACGCGGCAGCGCATAGGCGATGATGTAGTCGCCCGGCTTGGTGCCGATCGAGCCATGGCCGCCTGCCACCATCACCACGAACTGGCGTCCGTCATCGACGGCATAGGTCATCGGGGTCGACTGGCCGCCTGCCGGCAGGCGAGCCTTCCAGAGCTCTTCGCCGGTGGTCAGGTTGTAGGCCCGCAGGTAGTTGTCGACGGCTGCCCCGAGGAAGGCAACGCCGCCCTTGGTGATCATCGGGCCCCCGATGCCGGGAACGCCAACCTTGAACGGCAGCGGCAGTGGCGTCATGTCGTAGACGGTACCGTTGCGGTGCTTGTAGGCGGTTTCGCCGGTGCGAAGGTCAACGCCTGCAACATAACCCCACGGCGGAGCCTGGCAGGGGATCTGCAGCGGGCCGAGGAAGGGACCCATGAAGACGCCATAAGGTGCGCCCTCGTTGCGGTTGAGGCCCTGTTCGCTGGCCTTCTCGTCTTCACCCTTCGGCGGAATGTCCGCACGCGGAACAAGACGCGAGGTGAAGGCAAGGTAGGTCGGCATGCCGAACATCACCTGCCGCTCGGGGTCCACCGCGACGCTGCCCCAGTTGAAGGTGCCGAAGTTGCCGGGGTAGACGATCGTGCCTTCGAGCGACGGCGGTGTGTAGCGGCCCTCATACTTGTACTGATGGAACCAGATGCGGCACACCATCTGGTCGAACATGGTGATGCCCCACATGTTCTTTTCTTGCAGCGTATCCGGCTTGAAGGTGACTGCGGACGTGGGCTGCGTCGGCGCCGTGAAGTCTTCCGGGATAGCACCGGTCGGAGCGGGCTCCTCGGTGATCGGATGGATCGGCTCGCCGGTGCGGCGGTCGAGCACGTAGATGTCACCCTGCTTGGTGGGGCCGACCAGCGCCGGGACAACGGTGTTATCCGGCTTGGTGATATTCAGCAGCACCGGTTGTGCCGGTACGTCCATGTCCCACAGGTCGTGGTGCACGGTCTGGCGTACCCAGCGGTCCGCGCCGGTATTGATGTCGAGCGCGACGATCGAAGAAGAATACTTCTCGACGTTTTCCGACCGGCCCATGCCGAGCTGGTCCGGCACCTGATTGCCGAGCGGAATATAGACGAGGCCGAGCTCTTCATCGGCGCTGAAGACGGACCAGCTGTTCGGCGAGTTTGCCGTATAGGTCTGGCCTTCCCCGATCGGCGCGGTCTGCGTCGGATTGCCGGAATCCCAGTTCCAGACGAGTTCGCCGGTGTTGACGTCGAAGGCGCGGATGACGCCCGACTGCGACTGGGTCGAGTAGTTGTCGTTGACGGCACCGCCGATGATGATCTTGCCGGCGGCAATAACCGGCGGCGAGGTCGAGTAGTAGTAGCCAGCCGGGTTGTAGGGCATGCCGACCGTAAGGTCCAAGGTACCCTGGTTGGCGAAGCTCGGGCAGACCTGGCCGTTCTTCGCATCAAGCGCGATCAGGCGGGCATCGGACGTCGGCAGGTATACGCGTTCGGCGCAGGCGGCGTCGGGTGCCGCAGCCTGGTCCTTGAAATAGGTCACGCCACGGCAGGTCTGGTGCTGACGATCCGGGTTGAGACCCGAATTGGAGTCGTACTTCCAGATTTCCTTGCCGCTCGTCGCGTCAATGGCGATTGCCCAGTTGTGCGGGGTGCAGACATAAAGCGCGTTGCCGACCTTGAGCGGGGTGACCTGGTAGGTCGTTTCGCCCACGTCTTCCGGAAGCTTCACATCGCCGGTCTGGTAACGCCAGACTTCGGTGAGGTTGGCGACATTTTCGACATTCACCTGGTCAAGCGGCGAGTAGCGCTGGCCGTAAGGCGTGCGGCCGTACTGGTGCCATTCCCCATCCGGCACGTCGCCACCCGTGGCAGGTGCCGCGGCGACCGACTGTTCCGGCAGGCTGCCGCTCTTGTCGAGCGGATCCATCAACATTGAAACAACCGCGATAATGACGGCGAGCGCGACGGAAGCGGCGAGCGGGGTGCCGGTTGCGCCATAGCGCATGCCGGTCGGGCTGGAGAAACCGAGCGGCCGGCGGACCCACGGCGTCAGCAGCCAGATGCCGAGGATGATGATTACACCACCGCGCGGTCCAAGCTGCCACCAGTCAAAGCCGACTTCCCAGATCGCCCATGCGAGGGACGCGAGCACGATGACCGCGTAAACGCGCAGGGCCATCGCCTTGTGCATGAAAAGCAATACGGCCGTCGCTATAAAGCCGAGGCCGCATAAGAGATAATACGCGCTTCCGCCGAGCAGCAGCAGCTGGCCGCCGCCCACTGCCAAAGCTAGTCCTATCAGCGTGAATAGGACCGCGGTGATCTTGATCGCCATTTCGAAAAACCTTGTCGTACAAAAAATTCTCGCAGAGGGCGGGAACATTCCCCCAACCTAAATCATCAACACGAGGCATGCGTAAAGGTTCCAGTTTAACCGGCTGCCATGCAAAATTAGAGGAACCGCATTTAACCACCACGTGTTCTGCCTCTTCATGAAGAGGATTATCGCCATGCTCACTCCGCGCGATGGACCAGCTTTTGAGAACAACGGATCGGATGCACGCAGCATTGGCAACGCGGCAGAGGAGGCTGAAGGCTGCACCCGCTGCGACCTCTACAAGAACGCGACGCAGGTCGTGTTTGGCGAAGGCCCGGCCAAGGCGCAGGTGGTGTTTGTGGGAGAACAGCCGGGCGACAAGGAAGATCTGGCCGGCAAGCCATTCATTGGCCCGGCGGGAAAGCTGCTTGACCATTGTCTTGAGGAGGCCGGGGTTGATCGCGACCTCTGTTACGTCACCAATGCGGTGAAACACTTCAAGTTCGCGCCGCGCGGCAAGCGGCGCATCCACGCCAAGCCGAACATCGGCGAGATCCAGGCCTGCGCCTTCTGGCTGGCAACCGAACTGCGGCTTCTCAAGCCGAAGCTGGCGGTGGCGCTCGGCGCAACGGCGGCCTACGCGCTGCTTGGCAAGCAGGCCAAGGTCACCCGCGACCGCGGCACCTTCCTCAGCGCGCCGACCGGATTGCCGATCCTGGTGACAATCCACCCGTCAGCGCTGCTGCGGTCGATGGACCAGCCGGATGCGGAACTGAACCGGGCCCGCTTTGTCGAGGATTTGAGGAAGATCAGGGAGTATCTTTAGCAGATGGCTTACGAACTTTATTACTGGGACGGTCTGCAAGGCCGTGGAGAATTTATTCGTCTGGCACTCGAACAGGCGGGCGCCGATTACGTCGATGTGGCGCGTACCGACGGCGGCATGGACAAGATGTTCGCCTTCATCGAAGGCCGGCAGGGAAACCAGATGCCGTTTGCGCCGCCCTTCCTGAAGGACGGCGAGATCATCGTCTCGCATGTCGCCAACATCCTCCACTATCTCGGCCCGAAGCTGGGGCTTGTTCCGGAGGGCGAACAGGCACGCATCTTTGCCCATGGCCTGCAACTGACGATCGCTGACTTCGTGATGGAGGTGCATGACACCCACCACCCGATCAGCACCGCTGACTACTACGAGGACCAGAAGGAAGAGGCCAAGGCGCGGACGAAGGCTTTTCTCCAGCACCGGGTGCCGAAATTCACGGGCTATTTCAACCGCGTCATTGCAGCGAACCCCGCGGGGGGCGGCCACGCCATCGGCGACCGCCTGAGCTATGTCGACCTGTCGTTGTTCCAGGTCGCTGAAGGGCTGGCCTATGCCTTCCCGCGCGCCATGGCTCGCTTCGACGCCGATTATCCGGATGTCGCAAAACTGCGCGACAAGGTTCGCACGCAGCCGAACATCCGGTCTTATCTGGAGTCAGATCGCCGCCTCGCCTTCAACGAGTCGGGTATCTTCCGGCATTATCCGGAACTCGATCAGGATCCCGCGTGATCCGGATCAGATAAAGGCAAATACCGGCGCGATCGTCGCAATGACGACCGCCGTCGCGATCAAAGCGAATTTCATGTCTCTCTCCACCATGTTCGCGGCTGGGCCACCCTGGCTCAGCTGACGTCTTCTCCTAGTTCCTGAAGAATCTGATGACGCGCCCGGTTCAGGCGGCTCTTGACGGTGCCTACGGCGCAGTCGCAGATTTCGGCTGCGGCCTCGTAGCTTTCGCCAAGGATCGCCACCAGCGTCAGCACCTCGCGGTAGTGCGGCGGCAGTTTCTGGAGGGCACGCTGCACTTCGCGGGCACGCGCCGTGGTCTCCTGGCTGGCCTCGATCGGCGTGTCGCCGGACACGTTCTCCTCGATGCCTGGCGCCTCGCGTCCCAGCACCTTGGCGCGGGTATAGAAGGTATTGCGCATGATGGTGAAGAGCCAGCTCTTGAGCTTGGTGCCCGGCTCGAACTTGTCGAGGTTCGCGAGCGCCTTCATCAAGGTTTCCTGCACCAGGTCATCTGCGTCAGTCGTATTGCGGCAGAAGGTGCGGGCAAATGCTCGGAGAGCCGGAATTAGCCTCACTATGTCTGCACGTGCAGGATCACCATTCAACTGTGATTCAGACACCGTTGCCAACCTCTCCGAAGTCTCGATGGGCGGGAATTTCGGTGGCAAACGCACGTCAAACGAGTTTGGTTCCGCCATTATGAACGGGTCGTTCATCCAGCCGACGGAACAAAGATGGCAGACCTCCTGTTGATAGGGTTTTCATGGAGTTATGGCCGTGGCACCACGCGCGAACTGGAAAGGCTATCTGAAGGTCGGGGAGTTGAGCTGCCCGGTCGCTCTTTATACAGCCGCATCCACGTCCGATCGCGTGAGCTTCCATATCATCAACCGCGAGACCGGCCATCGGGTCCAGCGCGAGATGGTGGACGCCGACACCGGCAAGGCGGTCGAAAGCGACGACATCATCAAGGGCTACGAGGTATCGAGCGGCCAATACGTCCTGATCGAGCCGGCCGAGATCAAGGCGGCGGTGCCCGAGGCGGACAAGACACTGGAGCTTGAAACCTTCATTGCCTGCAATGGCGTCGACACGATCTATCTCGACCGCCCCTACTTCCTGGCACCGACCGACAAGGCTTCCGCTGACGTTTTCGACCTGATCCGCAAGGCGCTCGAAGAAAAGAATGTCGCGGCGCTCGCGCGCACCGTGCTGTTCCGCCGGATGCGGACGCTGCTGATCCGCCCCAGCGAAGAAGGCCTGATCGCCAGCACGCTGAACTACGATTACGAGGTCCGGCCGGCCAAGGAAATCTTTTCAGAGATCAAGACCATCAAGATCGAAGGCGAGATGCTGGACCTCGCCAAGCATATCATCGGCACCAAGAAGGGCACATTCGATCCGACCAAATTCGATGATCGCTACGAGGCCGCGCTTGAGGAACTGATCAAGGCGAAGATCGAAGGCCGCAAGGTGAAGAAGAAGCCTGCACCGGAGCCGCAGAAGGTGACGAGCCTGCTCGACGCACTACGTCAGAGCGCCGGTGGTTCCGCTACGTCCAGCAAGACGCCTGCGAAAAAATCGCCGACCAAAAAAACCACCGCCAAAAAATCGGCCTCGAAGACATCCGGCATGTCGGCGGCTGCGAAGAAAACCGTATCGCGTAAAACTGCTCCGCAGAGAAAGGCGAGTTGACCATGGCGCTGGAGGCATCCGAGCACAAGCGTAGCCTCTCCAGGAAAACATCGGACCGGCAGATGTCCGGGAAAGCGAAGCCCGGCAAAGGCAAAACGGCAGACGCCGGCAAGGAGAGCCTTGCCGCCAAGCTCAAGGGCGCCAAACAGGCGCCGCTGCCGGAGTTCGTCGAGCCGCAGCTTGCAACGCTGGTGAAAAGTGCACCCTCCGGCAAGCGCTGGATCCATGAGGTGAAGCTCGACGGTTATCGGCTGCAGGCGCGCATCAGCCAGGGCAAGGTCTCGCTCCTGACCCGCAAGGGCTTGGACTGGACCCACAAGTTCGGCAAGGCGATCTCCAGCGCGCTGCTAAAGCTCCCGGTTTCAGACGCCGTGATCGATGGTGAAGTCGCGGTCGAGGCGGGTTCCGGTGCGACCGACTTCTCGCTCCTGCAGCAGGATTTGAGCGACGGGCGGCAGGACAGGTTCACCTTCCATGTTTTCGATCTCCTCTACCTCGACGGTTACGACCTCGCCGCCGTGCCGCTCCTCAAGCGCAAGGAGATCCTTGAAACGATCTTGAAAGACTGTGATCCAGCGCTCCGCTACAGCGAACATTTTGGCGACGAAGGCGGGATCGTGCTGAAGCACGCCTGCCGCTTGAGCCTCGAGGGCATCATCTCCAAGGTCGCCACCGCGCCTTATCGCGGCGGTCGCGGTCGCGACTGGGTGAAGTCGAAATGTTCGGCACGGCAGGAATTCGTGGTGGCGGGCTATGTCCCCTCCTCCGTCTCGAAGACCGCGATCGGCTCGCTGGTCATGGGCTACTACGAGAACGGAAAGCTGCGTCATGCGGGTCGCGTCGGGACTGGCTATTCCAATGCGGTAGCGCAATCGCTGTTCAAGCGGCTCGATGAGCTGCGGATCCCAAAGAGCCCGTTCGATGAGAAGCTGACGGCGGTTGAGCGCAAGGATGTCGTTTATCTCAAGCCGGAACTTGTCGCAGAAGTCGAATTCCGGGGCTGGACGGCGGACTCGCATATCCGGCATGCTGCCTTTCGCGGCCTGCGCGAGGACAAGGATGCCGGGGACATCGTTCGCGAAGGCGCTGCCGAAGCGGAGGATGCGCCAATGCCCGCCAAGCGTACTGTCAACTTGACGCACCCCGACCGGGTCTATTGGCCCGACGCCGGCGTCACCAAGGCTGGGCTTGCCGATTACTACACGCAGGTCTGGCGGCTGATGGCGCCCTTCGTCGTCAACCGTCCGCTTGCGCTGCTGCGCGGTCCCGACGGCATCAAGGGCCAGTTGTTCTTCCAGAAACACGGCTGGAAGGGGATGAACAAGAACGCGGCGCTGGTGAAGGATCCGGCCGATCCGGAGCAAGAAGACATCATCATTCGCGATCTCGACGGCCTGCTCGGCCTCGTGCAGGGCGCCGCACTCGAGATCCACCCCTGGGGATCCACGGTGAACGACTGGGAGAAACCGGACATGGTCAATATCGACCTCGACCCCGGTGACGGTGTCTCGTGGGAAAGGACCATCGAGGCGGCTTATGAGGTAAAGCGGCGCTTCGCGGAGATGGGGCTGACCGCCTTCGTCAAGACCTCCGGCGGCAAGGGACTGCATGTTGTGGCACCGGTGAAGCCCAAGGCCGAGTGGCCGCAGGTAAAGGCGACGATGAAGGCGCTGGCTGACGGCATGGCCGCCGACGAGCCGGACAAATACGTCTCCACCATCACCAAGTCGAAGCGCACCGGCAAGATCCTGATCGATTACCTGCGGAACGGCCGCGGCAACACGGCTGTGGCGCCCTATTCCACCCGCGCCCGGCCCGGCGCCCCGGTGTCGATGCCGATCGAATGGGAGGAACTGACGGACGCGATCAGCCCGAACTACTTTACCGTCGCCAATGCCGCCGCCCGCATCGCGCAGCAGACACGCGACCCTTGGCGCGAATTCCGCAAGGCCGAAGCGCCGATCGTCTTCAAGGAAAAGAAGTAGAGGCTCAGCGCCGCGAGGATTTCTTCTCAGCCTGCAAGCTGCGCTTCAGCGCCTCGGTGATGTCAATGACATTGCTTGACGGCTGGGAAGCCTTGCCGCCGGCGCCCTTCTTCGGCTTGCGGCCCTTCTTGTGCTTGGCAATGATCTCGAGCAGCTTTTCCTGCACCGGATCGCTCGCCATCGACGCCTTCCAGGCTTGCGTTCGCTCCTCGATCACCTTTTCGACCAGCTTCAGCTGCGCCTTGTCCGGTTTTTCCGAGGGCTTTTCAGCGGCATAATCTTCCGCGTCACGCACCTCGTCACCATAACGCAGCGTCCAGACGACGATACCCTTGTCCTTCGGCAACAGCAGCACGGCCCGTTCGCGCCGATACATGACAAGTCGTGCAATGCCGCCAGTCTTGGTTTTCGCCATCGCCTCGCGGATGACCGTGAAGGCCTCGGCGCTCACCTCGTCATCGGGCGCCAGATAGTGGGGGCGATCGTACCAGATCCAGCCGATGGAATCGGCCGGCACGAAGGTTTCGATATCGATCGTGCGGGTGCTTTCGAGCCCGACATCCTCGATTTCCTCATCCTCGAGCAGCACGTAATCGTCCTCGCCCCTAGGATAACCCTTCACCTGGTCATCCTCGTCGACCGGGTCGCCGGTGACGGAATCGACGTACTGGTTGAGCACGCGGTTCTGGGTTTTCCGGTTGAGGTTGTGAAAGCGCACCTTGGCGCTTTCGGTAACGGCCGGCGTCATGGTGACCCTGCAGGTCACCAGCGACAGCTTGAGATACCCCTTCCAGAAAACGCGTGGCGCCATCGGCCGCCTCCTTCTTTGCCGGATCAACCCGCAACCGCCCGCCGCGGTTCCGGAACCAACGCCGATGGCAAGCCGTTTCCGCCCTGTTACGTAAGGAGGTCAAAATGACGAGCACGCCAAATTCACCGACAAAAGAGCAGGGCAAGACGACGGAAGAGTCCGCTCGCGAGCGTGGCAACGGGCAGGATCTCGAAGAACAGCTCGAAGAAGGACTGGAAGACACCTTCCCCGCAAGCGACCCGGTCGCCACCACGGTGACATCCATCCCGGCCGGCACTCCGCCGCCACCCAAACGCTAAAAATCATCCCTTCCGACACTGGATTGGAACAAAACGGGCGGCTTCCGGAATAGGAAGTCGCCTTAATTGATTTATCCTCTGTGACTTTTTCGGGATATCCGAAGTTAACCATCTTGCTGTAAGGAGGACAGCGTAGGGTTTGAGCAGGGCGGATACTTTCGGCTAGGGTGGCCGAGCATCGATTACCTCAGAGGTCGGGATGGCGAAGCAAAGCAGTCCGGTGACGGATCAGGAGACAAGGATCGGACGACGCGTCAATCGTCAGGTTTCGGTGCTCCTGAACGAAATTGAAAAAGAAGAAGTTCCGGATCGTCTGCTTGAACTGGCGCGCGAACTGCAAAAGGCGCTTGGCGAAAAAGCCTAAGGCCCTGGCGACCTGACTATCGCTACCGTGGCGCCTGGGCCCCGGCCTCCAAAACCCGGCTTTGTCCGATTACCGGGATCGATCATCAAGAAAATGAATCTCGCCGCAGGTCTGCGCCGCGAGGAACTTTCCTTTGTCTGTGGGGTTAACTGGCCTGGGAAACACACCCAGACCAATCACCTCAAGGAGAGATCAATGGCAACGAAGACCCTCGACGACCTGTTCTATGAAACTCTCAAGGATATCTACTACGCCGAGCGTCAGATCCTGAAGGCTCTGCCGAAGATGGCACGTGGTGCCCAGGACCAGAAGCTGAAGGCCGCTTTCGAAAAGCACAAGGAAGAAACCGAAGGCCAGATCGAACGCCTGAAGCAGATCTTCGAAATCATTGGCAAGCGTGCCCAGGGCAAGACCTGCGATGCCATCGAAGGCATCATCTCCGAAGGCGAAGAGGTCATGGAAGAGTTCAAGGGCACGCCGGCGCTGGACGCTGGTCTGCTTGCAGCAGCCCAGGCTGTCGAACACTACGAGATCAGCCGCTACGGCACGCTTCGCTCCTGGGCCAAGCAGCTCGGCATGAAGGACGCGGTGAAGCTCCTCGAAGAAACGCTCGCCGAAGAAAGCAAGACCGACGAGGCTCTTACGATGCTCGCCGAGTCGGCTGTCAATGCAGCGGGCCAGAAGGCCGCCTGACTTTGAAGGGGCGGGTTCACCCTGGCCCTGATATGGAAAAGCCCGGTTTGACCGGGCTTTTTTGTTGCTTGCTTATTGAGAGAGAGGGCTTCGGGGTATCGCCCCCGCTTGGCCTCTGGCGATCACCGAGACCGGCAGCATCTCTCCATTGAGCGCCTGGCGACGGAAGATCTTGTCCTTCGCGCCCATGCTGCGGGCAATGTGTGCCTTTGCGGCATCCATGGCCAGATCGTAGGTGTGGTAGCAGGATGCGGACTGCACCCCGTCGATCACATAGACCCAGCCGGTCGCGTGCGGAATGATATCGCAGTAACGTTCCATGATTGTCTCCTTCCCGGCCACGCAACGCGGGAGCTAGGAAAAGGTTCCTCATCAACATCAACAACCTGCTTGGATGGCCGCTATTTTTTCATTCGCGGCCGGAACCTTTTGCCACCATTGCCGTTTCACGATCGGGCGAATGGAGACAATAATGGCAGACTCCGAAGAAAAGTGGATCAGGCAGCGCGCATACGCGCTCTGGGAAGAAGAAGGCTATCCGTCAGGCAAGGACCAGGAGCACTGGGATAGAGCGACACGCGAATATGCTGCACTTGGATCCGCTGCATCGACGGGAGCGGCCAAGGGCAAGAAGAGCGCCGGCGCATCCAAGACCACCAAGGCTTCGAGCGCAAAAAGCTCAGCTTCCTCAAAGGGCGGTGCTTCCAAACCCGCCTCCTCCGGTTCAGGCTCCAAGGCACAATCCAGGAAACCGACTGCAAAAGCTGCTGCAGCGACCGTTGATGCGGCACTGGGTGAGGCGCCTGACGACGACGCTGCCAAGCCCGCGCGTTCCAAGGCTGCGAAACCCGCATCGCCAGCCAAGACGGGCGCCACTGACAAGAAAAGTTCTTCTGCTAAGGCAGGCTCCAAGGCCCAGGCTGCAATGCCGGAAGCCGTAGGGCCAGAAAAGAAGCGCTCCAAGAAGGTTTCGGCTGGCGCAGCCGGCTAGATCCAACCGATCGACCAGTGATCGAACGGCCGCGGCGACATGTTCTGCCGCGGCACAGTCTATCTTTGCCTTGGACATCAGCGAATGGCTTACGCGTTAAATTCCTCCCCTCTGTCGAAGCGCTGGAACGTTGGCTACCCGCCAATGGTTCTTCAAGATGCAAGCGCCTGGAGGCGGAGGAAAGCACGATGAACGCTTACGCTTCGGTCGACATCGGTAACGGCGATCAGCACGTTGTGCCGGGTCGCGAAATGGGTGCAGGCCCGGACAAACGGGCACCGCGTATGAAGATTTTATCGGTTACTTCAGAGATATTTCCCCTCATCAAGACCGGCGGCCTGGCAGACGTTACCGGCTCCCTTCCGAAAGCCTTGAACGCGCTCAATGTCGACACCACGACGATCGTGCCCGGTTATCCGAAGGTGATGGCGCAGCTGAAGAGCGCCATGCCGCTGCTGACCTTCGACGATCTCCTCGGCGAACGCGCCTGTCTGCTGCATACGCGCGTGGAAGGCTTGAGCCTTTTCGTGCTCGATGCACCGTCGCTGTATGACCGCCCCGGCGGACCTTACGTCGATGAACATGGGATCGATCACCACGACAACTGGAAGCGCTTTGCAGTCCTTTCGCTTGCCGCCGCCGAGATCGCCAATGGCGTGCTGCAGGGTTGGGTACCGGATCTGGTCCACACCCATGACTGGCAGTCGGCGCTGACCTCGGTCTACATGCGCGAGCGCGGCTGCAAAACGCCGGTGGTGCTGACGATCCACAACCTCGCCTTCCAGGGCCAGTATTCGGCGGGCCTGCTCGGCGAGTTGCGCCTGTCGCCGCGTGCCTACTCGCTCGATCAGCTGGAATATTTCGGCGATATCAGCTTCCTGAAGGGCGGCCTGCAGACGGCCGATGCGATCACCACCGTCAGCCCGACCTACGCGCGCGAGATCCTGACGCCACGTTTTGGCATGGGCCTCGACGGCGTGTTGAACGCACGCGTGGCGGTACTGCGCGGCATCGTCAACGGCATCGACCTCGAAATCTGGGATCCGGCAACCGATCCATACCTTCCCCGCAACTATGATGTCGGCAGCCTGCGCCGCAAGCGAGACAACCGCACGGCGTTGCAGCACCGGTTCGGTCTCGACCCATCTTGCAAGGGGCCGGTCTTTTCGGCAGTGAGCCGTCTCACCTGGCAGAAGGGCTTCGACATGTTCGCCGATACGGCGGACGAGGTGATCGGCAATGGCGGCCAGGTGATCGTCTTCGGCCAGGGTGACAAGGACATCGAGCAGGCGCTGATCAACACGGCTGCCCGGCATCCGGGCCAGATGGCGGTGCATGTCGGTTACGACGAACCGACGGCCCACCTGATCCATGGCGGATCGGATGCGATCGTCCAGCCGTCACGCTTCGAGCCATGCGGCCTCACCCAGCTTTACGCGTTGCGCTACGGATGCGTGCCGGTGGTATCGCGCACCGGCGGGCTTTCCGAAACCATCATCGATGCCAATGATGCGGCAATGTCGGCGCGGGTGGCCACCGGCTTCCAGTTCCACCCGGTTACGACGGATGGGCTGCGGCTGGCGCTGCGCCGCGCCATGCATGCCTTCCAGGAGCCCAAGATGTGGGCGCGCCTGCAGAACCAGGGCATGAAGGCGAAGTTCTCCTGGGAGCGGAGCGCGCAGCAATATGCGGCTGTCTACGCCAACCTCGTGCGCAAGGCCGGCAACGCCGCCTTCGACCGGGCCAGCATCCGCCGCGCGACAATCTGATCTTTCCAGCATTATTCAGCGCATGAAAAAAACCGGCCTCGCGGCCGGTTTTCTTCTGCCCTCGTGGGCGGCCGTGTTACGGCCGCCGGAACAGGGCGAGGCTTCGGCCTTCGAGCTCGAAGTCCTTTTCCTTGGTGATGATTAGGCCATGCTTGCTGATGTCCGAGGTCGTCAGTTCCAGCACCCAGCCGCCTTCGCCGAACTGCGGGATTCGGAACGGCACATTGCCTTCAAACGGGTTGAAGAGCAGCAGGACGTCGTGCCAGATCCCCTCCTCCACCTTGAGATCCGGGCGGCCGATATAGAGCCCGAGCGTCGAGCCCTCGTCCCACTGGTGCGGCTCCTGGAAACCACCGCCAGCGTTGAACCACTTGATCTCCATGCCGTCGCGCCAGTTTTCACGGCGCAGCAGCGGCTGCTCGCGGCGCAGCTGGATGATCCGGCGGGTGAACTCACGCAGGTCCTCGCAAGCCTCCGGCAGGTCGTCCCAATGGACCCAGGAGATGTCGCTGTCCTGGCAATAACCGTTGTTGTTGCCCATCTGGCTGCGGCCAAATTCATCACCGGCAAGCAGCATCGGCGTGCCGTGCGAGAAGAACAGCGTGGCGAGGAAGTTGCGCTTCTGGCGCTCGCGCACGGCGTTGATGCCCCCGTCGTCCGTCGGACCTTCCGCACCATAGTTGTAGGAGCGGTTGTCGTTGTGGCCGTCGTTGTTGTCTTCGCCGTTATCGTCGTTGTGCTTCTCGTTGTAGGACACGAGGTCGTTCAGGGTGAAGCCGTCATGGGCGGCAATGAAGTTGACGCTTGCCCAGGGGCGACGGCCACGCTGGTCGTAGAGGTCACCGGAACCGAGCAGGCGCGCGGCGAAATCGGTCGAGACGTTGGTGCCCTTCCAGTATTCGCGTACCGTGTCGCGATACTTGTCGTTCCACTCGGCCCAACCCGGTGGGAAGCCACCGACCTGGTAACCGCCGGGACCGATGTCCCAAGGTTCGCCGATGAGCTTGACCTTGGAAAGGACCGGATCCTGCGTCACCGCATCGAAGAAGCCGCCGCGCTCGTCAAAGCCCTCCGGCTCGCGACCGAGGATGGTGCCAAGGTCGAAGCGGAAACCGTCGACATGCATGGACTCCGTCCAGTAGCGCAGCGAATCCAGTATCATCTGCAGCACGCGCGGATGCGAGGTGTTGACCGTGTTCCCGGTGCCGGTGTCGTTGATGTAGTAGCGGTGCTGGTCCGGCATCGTCCGGTAATAGGAGAAGTTGTCGATACCCTTGAACGACAGCGTTGGGCCAAGCTCGTTGCCCTCGCAGGTGTGGTTGTAGACCACGTCGAGGATCACTTCGATGCCGGCATCATGGAAGCTGCGCACCATGTCGCGGAAGCCCTGGATGCCCCGCGGCCCGTAATAACGCGGCGCCGGTGAGAAGAAACCCAGCGTATTGTAGCCCCAGAAGTTCTTCAGCCCCTTGTCGAGCAGGTGCTGGTCGTCCGGGAAATAATGGATGGGAAGAAGCTCGACCGAGGTGATCCCGAGCGCCTTGATATATTCCACCGACGCCTTGTGGCCCATGCCTTCGAAAGTGCCGCGCAGTTCCTTCGGGATCGCCGAGTTCAGCTGCGTGAAGCCTTTGACATGTGTTTCGTAGACGACGGTCGACGGCCAGCTGATCGACGGGCGGTTCTTGTCCTGCCAGTCGAATTCGTTGGGGTCGATCACCCGGCACTTTGGCGTGAACGGTCCGCTGTCACGCTCATCGAAGGTCAAATCCTTGTCGGGGTGCAGCAGATCATAGGCGAAATGCGCGTCGTTCCACTCCACCTCGCCCACCAGTTCGCGTGCGTAAGGGTCGACGAGCAACTTGTTCGGGTTGAAGCGATGGCCGTTTTCCGGGTCATACGGACCGTGCACGCGGTAGCCGTAAAGCGCCCCCGGCTTCAGGCCAGGCACGTAACCATGCCAGATCTCGTGGGTGTATTCCGGCATGTCCATCCGTGCGATTTCGACCTTGCCGCTCGGATCGTAGAGGCAAAGTTCGACCCGCTCCGCATGCGCGGAAAAAATGGCGAAGTTGACACCTTCGCCATCGTAGTTGGCTCCCAGCTGAACCCAGGAACCGGGTTCGATGGAGAGATGAGTTGATTTCGTGTCCATGCCGCACCTTGTGAAAGTTTCGCCAGATAATGGCGCGACACGCGAAATCGTTCCGTTGACCGGGGAATTTACGGGTTGCCGGTGCCGCCCGGCGGCGTGTTGTTTCCAGGCGCGGTCTGCGTGGTGCCGGACGGTGACGTAACCGGGCTTTGGCCGCCGGTTCCAGACTGCGGCGTCGGATCGCGATCGGCCGGTGCCGTCTGCGTCGTGCCGGATTGCGCTGGCGGGTTGTTGTTGATCGGGTCGCTCTGGTTTTCGCCGCTGTCACCACAGGCGCTGAGCAGGACGACGGACGACAAGGCGATGATGAGACGTTTCATTTATGGTCTTCTCCGGAAAACTTCTTGTAAGCAGCCTGCCGGCGGCGGGCATCAAGGGCGATAACTTTCTCGACGGCAGCGACATCTTCCGCTGCTGCGACGGGGACGGGGTCACCGGCAATCGCTTCCAGCACCTCGGGCGCCAGCGCGCCTTCGCGGATCACGTATTCCAGTGCTTCTCGCGTTTGCCGCTCCGCCTTGAGCTGCGCATAAAGCGCCAGGATCAACCGATCCCTGACATCGCGCTCCGGCTCGCCATCGCCTGTTCTGGCAAATTCTGCCATGGCTTCCTCCGTGTCTTGTGCAGGGGTCAACTTTCCGTCGCAGCGATTGTTCCCTCCCCGCTCCTTGCGCCTATGTCATGGGGACGTGGGAAATCTTGAAGGAGGGAGCCATGTCTGCATTGACGCCAGAGGAGCTGGAAGGCCGGATCAACGCGCACCGGGAACTGATGATCGAGATGCTTGCAGCCATGATCGGCGGCGAGGTGACCATTACGTCCTTCCTGCGCAAGCTGCGCGACGACGCGACGTTCAAGGACAATGAGGAAGATCCGGGCGCCCTGCCGGAGACTGCGTTTGCTACGCAAAACGCCATGGCGCGTGAGGTTCGCTCCATCCTGGAGGCGGCGCGGGCCCGGGCGGCGGCGGACAATTAACCGCTAATTTAGATTTAAGGCAATCTTGCCACGTTTAAGGCGGATTTGTGGAACCACTATGGGCCTCTCTCGTTCATCTACCACAGCAATGATGGAGGCGACGATGGTCCGGGAATGGGTGGAAGCAGCAGGGTTCATGCTTGTGATTGCAGCCTGCTACATGATGGTCGTGCCTGTCTGATCAACGTCTCCCTGTGGAAATAGAGGGGACGCTGGAGGGGACGGATGAGGCTCTGAGTGATCAGGGACCACTCCCCTTGCGGCCTGCAAAATATGCGGCAAGCGCCGCCATATCACCCTCCTTCAGGTACTTTGCTGCCTCGACCATGAGGTGGCTGTAGGACGTCCCGCCTCGGGTTCCCCCACGAAACAGGTGAAGCTGCCGCTCCAGATATGGCGCCGGCTGACCGGACAAGTGGGGATAAACCGGGTTTCCATCCGCCTTCTCATGACAGCTGAGGCAAGCAGGCACCTTGTCCGCAGGGCGCCCGGTTTCCGCAAGAATCCGCCCCTTCTCCACCAGCTCTGACGCTGCTGCATCATCTGCTGACTGCTGCGAGGCTTGCGACGCGAAATGGCGCGCCAGCTCCGGGAACGTGGCGGGATCCATCGCGCTCACGGCGAGCTGCATCACGCCGCTCTGGCGCCTGCCCTCGGCATAAGCCTTGAGACTCTCCAGAAGATAGGCTTCCGACTGGCCGGCAATGTTCGGGATCACGCTCTTGCCATCAAGCCGGTTTTGGGCGTGGCAGCTTTCGCAGGTGATCGGTAGCGGCGAAACGGCGCCAGCCATGCCAGAGGTCCGCAGCCCCGAGAGTTGAATGTAAGTCCGCGCGTCCATCTCCGGCAGTCTGCGGATGAAGGCCACCATGCCCCAGACCTCATCGTCACGCGCCTGGCTCGGCCAGGCCGGCATGCCGGTATACCGCACGCCGTGCTTGACGATCTCGAACAGCTCCGCGTCCGTCCATTGCGGCACGACTTGCTTGAGGTCCGGCGGCGGCGGCAGCATGGCGAGAACCGAGTCCGGACGCGGACTGGCCGGCGAGCCATGGCAGATGGCGCAGCCGGTTTCGTAATGACCTGCCGCAGGCGGCAGTCGCGCCGGATCGTCCAGCGGCGGCGCCTCGACACCGAGCGCTGCCGTGCCGACGGAGTTGCGCATGGCCCAATGCAGGAACCAGTCGGTCACGCCCCAGTGCCCGGTGCTGGCGCGAATACCCATCATCCCTGACCAGGCGAAGGCGAGCCCCAAGAGCGGCAGCACGATGATGAGGATGATCAGGTGTTTCCAGCGGATCGTCATGGGCGCGGCCTGCCTCCCGGCTGGTTCGTTGGCGCCGCAAGCGGCGAATTTAGCGTCTGCGCCAGCAGCGCCACCCCGCCGGCGAGGTAAACGACTGCGCCGACAAGCAGCATGACCACGCCGCCGGCCTGCTGGTCCGTATGGGCAGACAAGGTGATACCGAAGCAGCTGACAATGCCATCCCCATAGAGCGGACGCGGCGACAGCGCCAGCAAGGCGCCAAGCAGCGTCATGTGCATGGAAGTGAAGATGAGCCCGAAGGTGCCGGCGAGCCTGCGCTCCTCGCGGCCGCTTGCAGCGCCGCCAAGACAGGAGAGCCAGAGCGTCAGGCCAGCGGCAAGGAAGACCGCCTGCTCTGCCGCCGCGATGAGCGCAGAGCTTTCCGACAGGGCGCGCATCGCCGGTACATGCCATGTCCAGACGGCGAAGAGCTCCAGCACCGAGCCGGTCAGCGGCGTGATCCACCTTTGGCTCTGCGTGAAGTCGAAGCGCGTGCCGGAGAGACCTATACCGATCAGCGGCGCGGCGCCGGCCACCACACCCATATGGACGATCATGTGGACGGAGAACGACGTCCGGTCGGCAAAGGGCAGCAGCCCCGCCCAAAGCACGAGGAGGAGCAGCAGGCCGGCGACGAGCGATGCCTTCTTCATGGCTGGCACTCCGCGATGAAGAACAAGGGGATCGCGACATAGATCACCGCCACGAAGCTCAGGCCCGAAAGCAGCAGCGTCGCAAACCCCTGGAAGTGTCGGCGTTCTTCGCGGGTAGGCTCGTCATGCGGCGGATCGCCCTTGCCGTAACCCCACTGGCGCCAGGCAAGATAGGCCGACAGCACGATCATGGCGAGCGCAACGAGGGTGATGACCAGCAGCCAGATGCGCACCGTGTCGAAGGTGAAGGTTTCCGGCAGCCGCTTGGCGCAGAAGATCGCGGCCAGCACGTAACAGATGACGAAATGCAGCGCCCACACCACAGGTGCCGTGAACAGCGTCCAGAGGGTTTCGATCTCGCGGGGAATGACACTCTTCATGACAGCACCAGCGGAAAGAAGCCGATGACGGCGAAGGTCGTAAGCGCGGTAACGGCCGTGAAGTGCCAGTAGAGCGCGACATTGCGGATGTCCTGATCGTATTCCGCCGTCATGCGGCCCGCGAGGCTGCGGGCGAGGCAGTACAGATGCATGACCGCACCCAGCACGCCATGTGTCACGGTCCAGATCACCAGCACCCAGACGATCGCCGGATAAACATGCGAGGTGGGATCCATGCCGTGGAGGTAAGGCCCGGCCAAACCTGCCATCGATGCGGCGATGCTGACGAGGACCGCCAGGACCAGCACCAGGCGGGTGGCAAGCGGCCCCTTCTCGTTGAGTTGCCGCGCCAGCAGCGTGAGCCCCCAGGCGACGATAAAGAGGACCAGCGCCAGCATCGGCCAGAAGAGGCCTGGGCCTGAGGTGACGGCGAAGTCGTCATGGATGGTCCAGTAGAAGAAATAGCCGAAGACGAGGCTGCCAAAGGCGGTGCCGTCACCCACCATGGTGATGAACATCGCCCACCAGCCGACCGAGGCCGGGCCGGAGACGTAGATCGGCAGCTTCAGGCCAAGCCCGACATCCATTTCCGGCGCTTCGGGGATCTGTCCGGTGCCGGTCCACAGCCAGACGATGATGGCAATGAAGGTGATGATGGCGCAGATGATCGTCGTGATCCACCAGTGGTAGGTGAGCGCAATGAACACACCGCCAAGCGCCATGGCCGCGATGATCGTCACATAGGACACGCCGCCGACGCGAAGGCACTGGATGGGCTCGGCATCGAGAACCGAGGTCACCAGCGTCTCGCGCTTGCCCGATTTCGCATCCGGAAGGTAGAAGCGGCCCGCTTCGATATCGGCCTGCAGGTTCGGCTGGTCCCACAGCGGGTAGCGGCTGGTGATGATCGGCACCGAGCGCATGCCCCAGCTCTCGTCCGGATCGTTCGTCCATTCCAGCGTGCCGGAATTCCAGGGGTTCAGATTGCGCTCCGCAGGCTTCGGCTTCGGGCGGAAGATATCAATGACGAAGGTTGCCACACCGGCTGCGAAGATGAAGGCACCGACGGTCGAGATCAGGTTGAACCAGTCCCAGCCGATGTCTTCCGGGTAGGTGAAGACACGCCGCGGCATGCCCCTCAGGCCGGAAAAGTGCATCGGGAAAAACGCGATGTTGAAGCCGGTGAACATCAGCCAGAAGGCCGCCTTGCCCCAGGCGTCGGAGAGCTTCTTGCCGGTGACGAACGGGAAGTAATAATAGATGCCGGCGACCACCGGAAACAGCATCCCGCCGATCAGCACGTAATGCAGGTGCGCCACGATAAAATAGGTGTCGTGCGCCTGCCAGTCGAACGGCACGACCGCCACCATGACGCCCGTGAGGCCGCCGATTATGAAGATGATGAGGCCGCCGGCGCCAAACAGCATGGGCACGCAAAAGATCACACGGCCGGCCAGCATGGTGGCGATGAAGACGAAGATCTGCACGCCAGTCGGGATCGCCACGGCTTCCGACGCGGCCGAGAAGAAGGCGAGCGAGATCTGCGGCATCCCGGTCGTAAACATGTGGTGCACCCACAGCCCGAAGCTCAGGAACCCGGTCCCGACAGCCGCCAGCACGATCCAGGAATAACCGACGATCGGCCGCTGCGCGAAGGTCGGCACGATCATCGCCATTAGCGCGATCGCCGGCAGGAAGATGATGTAGACCTCCGGGTGGCCGAAGATCCAGAAAAGGTGCTGCCACAGCAACGGATCGCCGCCGCGTGACGGATCGAAGAACGGCCAGTCGAACATCCGCTCCATCTCGAAGAGGATGTCGCCGGCAATTAGCGGCGGGAAGGCAAACAGGATCATCCCGGCCACCACCAGCAGGTACCAGGCAAACATCGGCATCATGTTGATGCGCATGCCGGGTGCCCGACATTTCATGATACCGACGATGATCTCGACCGCCGCGGCAATCGAGGCGACTTCGATGAAGGACAGGCCAAGCAACCAGATATCTGCGCCGATGCCCGCCTGCTCCTTGTTCGTTGCAAGCGGCGGATACATGAACCAGCCGGCATTGGGCGCTGCATTGAAGAAGATCGAGCCGCAGACGAAGACGCCGCCGAGAAGGAAGCTCCAGAAGCCGAAGGCCGAGAGCCGCGGGAACGGCAGTTCGCGGGCGCCGAGCATGGACGGCAGCAGGAAGATCGCCACCGCCTCGAAGATCGGCACGGCAAACAGGAACATCATCACCGTGCCATGCAGGGTGAAGGCCTGATTGAAGATCTCGGCGGAGATGAGGTCGTTTTGCGGCACCGCCAGTTGCAGGCGGATGAGGAGCCCAAGCAGACCGGCAAACAGCATGAAGCCGAAGGCGGTCATGCCGTACCAGAGGCCGATTTCGCTGTTGTTGACCGAGGTCCAGTAGCGGATCCCCTTCGGCGTCTCCCATACCTTGCGAAGGCGCTCCTCCTGCGCGGCCCGCTCCTCTGGCGAAAAATCTCCGAGCTCGACGGTCATTGGAGCCCCTTCAGGTAAGCGGCGATACGGTTAATTTCGGCCTCCGGCAGCATGGAATAATGCGGCATGAAGACGCCCGGCTTGATGGCATCCGGCTGGCGGATGAAGCGGGCGATGTTTTCCGTCGTGTTTTCAAGCGAGCCGGCTGCGACCGAACCACGGGCACCGTAGGCAGTCAGGTTCGGGCCAATCGTGCCGCGGGCCTCCGTGCCGGAGATCGTGTGGCAGGCTGAACAACCGTGCCTTAGGAACAGGGCAAGTCCTTCGGCATCCTGCGACCCGGAGGCATTGCGCCGCGCGGCGAGCCAGGCCCGGAAAGCGTCAGGCTCCATGGCTTCCACGGTGAAGGCCATCAATGCATGGGAGGTGCCGCAGAATTCGGCGCAGACGCCGCGATAGGTGCCGGGGCGCTCGGCCTGCAGCGTCAACCGGTTCTGGCGGCCGGGGATCATGTCCATCTTGCCACCGAGCACCGGGATCCAGAAGGAGTGGATGACATCCGGCGCATCAAGCAGGAACAACACCCTTTCCCCCACCGGAATACGAATCTCGTTGGCCGTCTCGATCGCAGCCTCGCCGCCTTCTTCCGGATAACGCACCCGCCACCAGAACTGTTCGCCAGTGACTTCAATGCGCCGCAACTCCTCGTCCTGGCCCTGGAACCACGGGCGGACATTCGGCATCAGCCAGACGGCATAAGAAAGAAGCAGGCCGAGGGTGATGACCGGGAACGCGACACCACCCCAGAGGATGAGCCTGCCCGCCTTCTTCTCCGGATAGACCTGCTTCCGCCGCGACGAGGCATAGAGCAGCAGCGTCACCACGCCGGTCCAGATGAGTGCGCCACCGATGAACATGACGAAAGACAGCGTCGCGACGTCGGCGGCCTCGCGGCCCGCCGGGTCAAGCGCCGACTGCACGCCGGAGCAGCCGGTGAGAAGGAGAATGGGGAAGAGGAGATAAAGGCTGTGCGGTCGAGAGGGACGCGCGTCATGGCAAAGGCTGATGTTCACGGACACTGGCCGGCGGCGCTCCGTCAAACCACTATCGCCCATGCGCGCCTGAACCCATCTCACTGTCCCCAGAACATTCAGCGTCAAACGCGCATCAGGGGGATTTGTTCCTGCCGCTCGATCACTTTCCTTAACGGACGGACAAAAATGTGGAACGATTTGGGAAGCGCTGGGTTCTCATACCATTGGGGGCATGACGCCCCTGGTTCGCAACGGGAGAGCGATCATGCAGAACTACTACGACACGGTGAAGAAACCGCTGGCGGTTCGCGGGGACAGCGGGTCCCTGGCGGATGCTCAGGGACATGGCCCGCAGGTCGCGGTGCCTGCCTCGGTGTTTCTGCCCTTACCCAAGTCCCCGCATGACGAAATCAGCGTTCCAGCCTCCATCAACGGCAGGGACCTGTCCACCGGCCGCCTCTAAGGCCGGGAGAAGAAGAAACTGACCAACAAGGAGACAGCATGACCAATATCGAAGCTGCCAATATCCTTATTCTCGCAACCGATGGATATGAGCGCTCCGAACTGCGGGTTCCGCTTGAGGAACTGCGCAAGCGTGGCGCGACGGTGAAGATCGCATCCATCAAGACCGGCGAAATCAAGAGCTGGGACGAGAAGGATTGGGGCGACACGGTGCCTGTCGATCTCGAGGCAAAGAACGTCAAGGCCGAGGAGTTCGACGCACTCGTGCTTCCGGGCGGGCAGATCAACCCGGATGTCCTGCGCGCCAATGAAGAGGCCGTGCAGGTGGTGCGCGATTTCGTGAAGAGCGGCAAGCCCGTTGCCGCCATCTGCCACGGCCCATGGCTTCTGGTTGAAGCCGATGCGCTGCGTGGCCGAAAGGCAACCTCCTATGCTTCCATCCGCACAGACCTGCGCAATGCAGGTGCCTCGTGGAAGGATGAAGCGGTCGTGGTGGATGCCGGGATCATCACGTCCCGCTCGCCAAAGGACCTGCCCCAGTTCGTGGACAAGATCGTCGAGGAAGTCCGCGAAGGCCGCCACAACCGGCGGGCAGCTTAAAAGCAAGATCGACGAAAGCCTTCAGGCCGCTTGCGTTTCGACGCCGGCGGCCTTTTCTTGTTCCGGGGAAGCCGTGGTTTCCTGCAGGAAGGCAAGGAGCCGGCGTTCGTTAGCGCGAAGGCCCTTCGGCCCGTTCACCACCGGCCGTGCCGCCATCACCGTCTGGAGCGGCGTGACATCATCCGCCAGCGCAAGGATTGCCGGGTGGATATAGCTCGAACGGCAGACGGCCGGCGTGTTGTGGAGCGCTTCTGATGCTGCATGGGTCATGAGCTTCACCTTCGGCGCCGTACCCTGCTGCGCCACGTGATCCCAGGCCGCCATCAGTGCCGCAAGACTGCCGCCCCAGGTGCGGAAGGTCTTGGCAGACACGGCAAACCCCGCGGCCTTGGCGATATAGGCGTTGAGCCGCCCGCTATCGACCGGATGCGGCACGCCGTTTTCATCCGGCCAGGAGAACAGCTGCCGGCCCGGCAGGTCGGCAATCTCTTCCAGGATGCGCTGCAGGCGGGGGTGTTTGAGCGTGTGGCGCACCTTCTTGCCGCCCTTGGCGGTGAAGCGCAGCACGATCGCGTCACCCGACAGCATCATGTGGCGCTTCAGAAGCGTGGTCGCGCCATAGGTCTTGTTTTCCTTGGCATAGGCCTTGTTGCCGACGCGCAGATGCGTCGCGTCCATCAGCGACACGATCGCCGCCAGCACGGCCTCCGATTTATCAAGCCCTGAGGCAAGGTCCCGCTTCGCCTTGTTGCGTATGCGTGGCAGGGACTCACCGAACCGCATGAGCTGGTCGAACTTGCGCTCGCTGCGCAGGTTCTGCCAATCGACATGGTAGCGGTACTGCTTGCGGCCGCGCGCATCGTAACCTGTGGCCTGCAGATGGCCGCGCGGGTTCAGGCAGATCCAGACATTCTCGTAGGCTGGTGGCAGGCCGAGCGCTGCAATGCGCCGCCGCTCCTCCTCATCCGTCACGAGCTTGCCATCCGGCAGCTTGTAACAAAATCCCTTGCCGCGGCGCAGGCGGCGGATGCCGGGCTCCGTGTCGCTGACATAGCTGAGACCGATGATCTCAAGCGATTCCTGGTCGATATCGAGGGGCGTGATGAGAGCGTCCATGGCCGCTTAAACGGCAGCCACGCGTCTTCGTTCCCCGAACAACCTCCGGTTCTCAGACGGCGACGACGGTTATGCCCACAGGGGCTTCAAGACGTTCAAACGAGGCGCGCGGCGCATCCATGACCCAGCGCAGGCCATGCGGGAAGAAGTCTATCTGGACCTGCCCCTGGAATGCCGCTTCCGCATGGCGCTTGATGATCGTGGTGCCGAAGCCGGTGCGCGAGGGCTCGACCACCTCCGGCCCGCCGATCTCTTCCCAGCTCAGCCGCAGCATCAGGTCGTCGCCATCCCTGGGAAGTTCCTGCCATGTGATCCGCACCTTGCCCTGCGGCACCGAAAGCGCCCCATACTTCACCGAGTTCGTCGCAAGCTCGTGCAGGATGAGGCCGAAGTTCTGGACCGCTTCCGCCTTCAGCGTAAAATCCTCGCCCTGAAGGTCGATCCGGTCGGCGACATCGGCGAAGGTGCTCATGTGGACATCGATCACGCGGCTGATCGAAACGCCGGCCCACTGTTCCTTCGCCAGCGCCTCGATCGATTTGCCGAGCCCCTGCAGGCGATGGCCGATCGCTTTCTGGAACTCCTCCATGCTGGTGTCCTGACGCGCCAGCTGGCGCATCATCGCCTGCACAAGCGTCAGGATGTTCTTCGTCCTATGCACCAATTCATGGAGGATGAGGTGGATATGATCCTCCGCCTGACTGCGATCGAAGGAGGCGTTTGAGAGGGCGATCGCGACCTGGTTGGCTTCCTTGATCTTCGTTTCAACGGGAGAGACGATCTCCCCCTGTCCCATGCGCTCCGCCATCTCGGCAAGCTGGCGGATCGGGAAACGCAGCTGGCGGCCGACCAGCCAGGCGATCAGCATCGCAACCGTGAGGAAGATCGCCCCGCCGGAAATCAGTTGCCGCCAGGTGGAAAGAATGCTCGCCTGCGCCGCATCGATGGGCCCCCAGACGATCGCCTTCCAGGTCCAGCCGGTGATCTGCGAATAACCGTACATCTGCATTTCGTCGCCATCGACATCCTGGATCGAGCCGCGGAAGCCGGTCATCAGCTTCAGCATTTCAGCCGGGAATGCATTGCCCGGCTCCAGGCTTTGAGCGCCAAGCGAGGTCACCACATGCCCCGACCTGTCGACCACCGCGAACGACCATCCGGCCGGCAAACTTTCCGTCGGCAGCAGTTTCTGCAGATCATCGGCATTCTGGGTGATGATGATGGCAGCACCGGCCCTGGAGGCGGACGGCGGCAGCGGCATCGCCACGTTGAAGACGGGCCTTCCGCTGGTCGTGCCGCGGAACACGTTGGAGACTTCCGTCACCCCGTTCTTCAGGACGGACTGAAGTGCCGGCATGTTGCCGGTCTTGCCGAGCGGCGTGTCGAAGGGCACGCGCGTGTTGAGCTTCAACTGGCCGTCCGCGTCCGCCACCAGGACGAACAGCGAATCGGACCGCAGGCTGTTCTGGGTGCGGTTGTGGAAAGCCTTGAGGTCGCCGCGTTCGAGCTCCGGAGAGGTTACCAGGAGACGCAGAGTCGTTGCCATGTCCTGCAATTCGCGGTCCACCGACCGGGCGACCAGCTGGGCATCCTCGGCGGTCTCATTGGCAAGGATTTCGCGCTCGTTGGCCTCCAGCTCCATCATCAGGTAACCAACGAAGATCAGCAAAGGCAGCGCCACTCCGGCCACCAGGGCAACCAGATAGGCTCCAATCGGAGCGGTCGGGAAAAAGCGCGAAAGCCTAATCATTCCGCGCGGTTAGCCGACGAAGACGAGCCAGGGGCCTGCGCCACCTGTTCGCAGTTTCCATATTCGTGTCCCGCCCTTTGCTAATGTATTAGCGAAATCTGTCTAACCGGTTTTGGCCCCTTGTCCAAGCGATTGATTGCACGCGATGGGTCTGTGTCCTGTAGCAGACGGACGCGCATCAGCGCCCAAGCAGGCCCGACTCGGCGAATTGTATCGTGTCAATACAGGATGGGATGGGGCCAAGGCGGGTCATTAGGCAAATATCCGCCATTCCGGCAAATTCCGGAGCCCGCGGCAGAAATTTGTGGACGACGAAATGGAGGGTATCTTCGGCAGGACCGGGCATCCGAGAGACGCCGATCCTGCCGAGGCTTTTGTCTTAGATCGCGGGCGCTCCAGAGTCTGTGCCAGCCTGGCCATCGCCCACCCGAAGGTTGTTCTGGACGTGCCGAACGCCGGAAATGTTGTCGACGAGGTCTTCAGCGCGTCGCTTGTCGGCGCGGCTCGACACGAAGCCATCGAGGGTGACTTCGGCCTGGCTGACCGTGACGCTGATATTCGACGCGTCAAGCATCGGATCGTCGCTCAGCCGGTCGTTGACGTCTTCCTCTATGCGCGCGTCGGACCTCTGGTAACCCTTCGGCCCTTTGCCGCGATGGGCGTCCATGTCGCGGCGGCGCTCGGCATCCTCGTCACCGAACCAGGATGCCACTTCATCACCGGCGCGCTGCATGAACGAGCGGCCGCGCTGGTCGTCGCCCTGTGAGCGCGAACGGGCGTTCGGCTCGTACCGGTAATCGCGATCCTGCCGGTGCTCGTAGTCCGAGCCATAATACTGGTTCTCGACCTGGTTCACCCGATCGCTGCGCGGATCATAACTGAACGAGGTCGGACGGCCGCGATAGGCGTCACGCGCCCAGATGCGGGACTGGCCGGTGTCGCCGTAACCGCGTTCGTGGCCGAAGTCGTTGTCAGCCCAGTGTTCGCCACGCCCGTAGCGCGAGGACCGGGAGCGATCATCCGTGTCGCGGCCGCCGAACACGTCGTCATCGCGGTCGCCGGCGCTGTAGCCGCTGCCATAACCCGTATCGCCCGGGCGGTAGCCACCGGAGGAGCCGCGGTCTCTATCGCGGAAAGATTCGTCGCGGGAATGGTCGCGCTCATCGCGCATCCGGTCGTGTCTATACCCGCCCGACTGGGAATAAGGTCCATTGGCCATATCGTGTCTCCTCAGCTTGGATTTGGCCCTGCCGAAGGTGGTTCGAAAAAGCAGGACAAAAGACCGAACGGGACCTATGGCCGAATGTTCCTCCCTGGGCCCGTGAGGGGCAGCCGAAACGGAAAAAGCCGCGACGGGAATCGCGGCTTTCTCCAAGGATGACTATGAAGGGCGACTGGCTTAGCTGATCCGGTTGCCCGTCTGCGGATCGAAGACCACCGCCTTGTCGAGGTTGAAGGCGAAGGTGAACTTTTCGCCGGGTGCCACATGCACGTCGGCGCGCGTGCGTGCCGTGAATGTCGCGCCATCGACCTTGCCGGTGACGAATGTATCCGAACCCGTCGGTTCCACCATCGTGACGTCCGCATCGATACGCGCCACCGACCGCACGTTCGGGTCGAGCAGGCCCGTATCGGAAATGGCTTCAGGACGAAGGCCGAGGATGACCTCCTTGCCGTCAGGAAGGCTCGTGGTGACGGAGGGCGGCATGTCCACCTTGATGCCGTCGCTACCGAACAGCGCGATACCGCCGTCGGAAACCTTGCCCTTCAGCATGTTCATCGCCGGCGAGCCCATGAAGTCGGCGACAAACAGGTTGGCGGGGCGATTGTAGATATCCGCCGGCGTGCCGACCTGCTGGACCGTGCCTTCCTTCAGCACGACGATCTTGGTCGCAAGCGTCATCGCCTCGATCTGGTCGTGGGTGACGTAGACGATCGTGGCGTTGGTGTTCTGGTGCAGCGCCTTGATCTCGGCACGGACCTCGACGCGCAGCTTCGCGTCGAGGTTTGACAGCGGCTCATCGAACAGGAAGACGCGCGGCTGGCGAACGAGCGCGCGGCCCATGGCGACACGCTGGCGCTGGCCACCCGAAAGCTGGCTTGGGCGGCGCTTCAGGAGATGCTCGATCTGCAGTGTCTTGGCCACCTGCTTGACCGCCGCTTCGCGCTGCGCCTTTTCCACACCGCGCATTTCCAGCGCAAAGGCGATGTTCTCTTCCACCGTCATGTTCGGGTAGAGCGCGTAGGACTGGAAGACCATGGCGATATCGCGCTTGGACGGGTGAAGGTCAGTGACCACCTGCCCGTCGATGACGATATCGCCAGACGTCTGCGGCAAGAGACCCGCGATGACGTTGAGAAGCGTGGACTTGCCGCAGCCGGAAGGACCGACCAGAACCAGGAAGCCGCCCTTTTCCAGCTCGATGTCGATCCCCTTCAGGATCTCGTTCGGACCGATCTTCTTGCGGATGTTCTTGATTTCGAGAAAGCTCATGAGCGGTTATCCCTTGACGGCGCCGGCCATGAGGCCACGCACGAAATAGCGTCCGGCGACGACGTAAACGAAGAGGGTCGGCAGGGCGGCGAAGATCGCGGCAGCCATGTCGACGTTATATTCCTTCACGCCGGTGGAAGAGGAAACGAGGTTGTTGAGCGCCACCGTCATCGGCGAGGACGCGCCGCCCGAGAAGGAAACCCCGAACAGGAAGTCGTTCCAGATATTGGTGAACTGGTAGATGATGGTGACGACGATGATCGGGCCGGACGTCGGCAGCAGGATGCGCCAGAAGATCCGGAAGAAGCCCGCGCCGTCCATCATGGCCGCCTTGATGAGCTCGTCCGGAAACGCCTCGTAGTAATTGCGGAAGAACAGCGTCGTGAACCCGAGGCCATAGATGACGTGGACCATGACGAGGCCGGTTGTCGTACCCGAAAGGCCCATCAGGCCGAGCAGCCGCGCCATCGGGATGAGAACCGCCTGGAACGGGATGAAGCAGGCAAACAGCATCATGCCGAAGACGATCTTGTGTCCCGGGAAACGCCATTTGGTGAGCACGTAGCCGTTCAGCGCGCCAAGCAGCGTCGAGATGAGAACGGCCGGGATCACCATCTTGATGGAGTTCCAGAAGTAGCCCTTGATGCCGGCGCAGGAGACACCGATGCAGGCCTCGCCCCAGGCCTTCACCCAGGCTGCGGCCGACGGGTCGCGCGGCAGTGCCAGCATGTCGCCACCGCGGATTTCCTCGAGCGACTTCAGCGACGTCGTCAGCATCACGTAGAGCGGCAGCAGATAGACGAGCGCCAGCACGATAAGCGTGCCGTAGATGAAATAACGCGCGGCGCGGGCCGAGCCGGCGCTGACGGTTTCGGTGGCAGCACTCATTGCTTCTTCTCCCGCAGTTCCGAATACAGGTAAGGCACGATGATTGCGGTGATGCCCATCAGCATCATCACGGCGCTGGCCGAACCGACGTTCATCTGGTTGCGGTTGAACGTGTAGGAATACATGAAGGTGGACGGCAGCTCGGTTGCATTGCCCGGGCCGCCACCGGTCAGCGCAATTACCAGGTCATAGGACTTGATGGCCATGTGCGCGAGCACGATGAAGGCGGACAGGAAGATCGGCCGCAGCATCGGGATGATGATCCGGCGATAGATCGCGACCGTCGAGGCACCATCGATCTGTGCGGCGCGAATGATCTCGCCATCGATGCCGCGCAGGCCAGCCAGGAACATTGCCATCACGAAACCTGACGCCTGCCAGACGCCGGCAATCACGATCGTGTAGATCGCCATGTCCGGGTTCACCAGCCAGTCGAAGGTGAAGCTCTCCCAGCCAAGGTTGCGCATGGTGTGCTCAAGGCCGAGGCCGGGGTTGAGGAACCATTTCCAGGCCGTACCGGTAACGACGAAGGACAGCGCCATCGGATACAGGAAGATCGGCCGCAGCACGCCTTCGGCACGGATGCGCTGGTCCATCAGGATCGCGATGAACAGGCCGATCGCGGTGCAGAGCACGATGTAGAGGATGCCGAAGATCGCCAGGTTCTGCATGGCGACATACCAGTTCGGCTGCGACCACAGGCGATAGTAGGCGTCGAACCCGCCCCATTTGTAGACGGGCAGGATGCGGGATGTCGTCAGGGAAAGGGTGATCGTCCAGAGGATGAACCCGTAGACGAATACGAGGATCACGGCGAAGGAGGGTGCAAGCACGATCTTCGGCAGCGCGTTGCGCAATCCATCTGCGAAGCTGCGGCCTTGCCTTTGCGGCACCACGACCGGAGCCGGCTCGATTGTCGTCATCATGACCTCCGGCAACATCCGAAAGAAGGTGGAATTTCAAAAGTGGCCGGAAACGGGATCCGGCCACTCCAATGTCAGAGCGAAGTGTCAGCCACTTACTTGGCGGCCGCGACGGCTTCCGGCAGGCGCTTCAGGGCAGCTTCGGTGGTGAGCTGGCCGTTGAGGTGCTGCGTGATGACGTCGAGCATGGCTTCCTTGATGGCGGCCGGCTGGGCGTAACCATGGGCGAGCGAGCCCATCAGCGTGCCGTTGGACGAAGCTTCCGCCAGGTCCTTCATGCCCTTCTTGCCGCAGTCGTCGAACTTTTCGTCGGAGATGTCGGTACGGGCGGGCACGGAACCCTTCACCGTGTTGAAGGCGATCTGGAAGGCCGGATCTTCGACGGCGGATGCCATCTTCATCTGTGCCTTTTCAGCGTCGCCACCAACGTCGAACATCATGAACTGGTCGGCGTTGAACAGGACCGAGCCCTGCGTTCCGGGGAAGCGGATGCAGACGAAGTCGGTGCCCGGCTTCTTGTCGGCGCGCAGCCATTCGCCCTTGGACCAGTCACCCATCTGCTGGGCGCCAGCCTTGCCTTCGATGACCATGGCGGTGGAGAGGTTCCATTCGCGACCGGAGAAGTTCTGGTCGAAATAGGTGCGAAGCTTCGACATGGTGTCGAAGACCTTCTTCATCTCTTCACCCGACAGGGCAGCCGGATCGGCTTCGAGAACGGCCTTCTTGTAGAATTCCGGACCGCCGGTGGACAGAACCACGGCTTCCCAGAGCGTACCGTCCTGCCACGGAACGCCACCATGGGCGAGCGCCGTCAGGCCCTGCTCCTTGAAGGCGTCGAGCATGGCGATCAGTTCTTCGATGTTGGTCGGAACCTTGCCGCCAGCCTTGTCGAGGGCAGCCTTGTTGATCCACAGCCAGTTGGTGGAGTGAATGTTGACCGGAGCGGCAATCCAGTTGCCGTCATACTTCGAAAAGTCCTGCAGGGCAGCCGGAATGACCTTGTCCCAGCCTTCCTTCTCGGCCAGTTCGTTCAGGTTGGCGGCAACGCCCATCTCGGCCCAGTCCTTCAGGTCGAAACCGAGCAACTGGACGGCGGTCGGCGGGTCACCTGCGGTGACGCGAGCGCGAAGCGCGGTCATGGCAGCAGAACCAGCGCCGCCGGCAACCGGCATGTCCTTCCAGGTGACGCCCTGCTTCTGCAGGTTTTCCTTGAGCACGTTGAGCGCGGCAGCTTCGCCGCCAGACGTCCACCAGTGCAGGACTTCAACCTGTTCCTGGGCCTTAACGGCACCAGCCGTCATGGCGATGAGTGCCGCACCAGCGGCGAGTTTGGCAATCTTTGAAATCTTCATCAGATTCTCCCTATGTGTCCGGGCTCCTCTCCGGAACTGGCGATTTATAACGATATAAACGTTGCCGGTGTCAACCCGACTGCACAATATTCTTCCACAGGTGGGCGTAAGGCTTAAGGTTATGTTTTCCAATGGGTCTGCGGCCACCAAACGGCAGGATTTCGCATGCACTGAAAAAATAGTTGATGCATTTTCGATCATTTACAACGATACAGATTTCGAAGCTGCGGGAAAAAGAGGCAGTGGAGGGAAAGATGTCGCTGGATGACCTGGGGGAACGAGGTCGGCGGGCGAGCCGGGAGCGATCCGCCGATCGCGCCGGTGCGAAACCAACCTTGAAGACAATCGCCGAGCTGACAGGGCTCGCGGTGACCACCGTGTCACGCGCCCTGGCGGACGCGCCGCAGATCGCGCTGGAGACCCGCATGCGGGTGCGCCAGGTGGCCGAAGAGATCGGTTACATGCCGGACCGGGCAGCGCAGCGCCTGCGCACCGGGCGCACCAACGTCATCAGCCTCGTGCTCGATCCGCACGAGGAAATCCTGGGCTATGCCACCTCGATCATCGACGGCTTGAGCGAGGCGCTGCGTGGCACGCCCTACCACCTCGTCATTACGCCGCATTTTTCCGACACGCCGGCGATTGATCCGGTGCGCCATATCATGCGCAACCGCATGGCGGACGGGATCATCTTCACGCGTACGGAGCCGGCCGACGAGCGGGTCAAACTGCTGGTGGAGCATGATTTTCCGTTCATCTGCCATGGGCGCACCGAGCTTGCGACCGCGCATCCTTATGTCGACTACGACAACTACGCCTTCGCCTATCATGCGGCGCGCAGGCTGATCGCGTCCGGCGCAACCAAGCTGTCGATCATCCTGCCGCCGGACCGGTTCACCTTCGCCCAGCACATGCGCCACGGCTTCATGACCGCTGTGCGCGAGGAAGGAGTGCGGTTCGAGATTGCAAAGGACGTAACGCTCGACAGCAAGTCGGATGCAATCCGCGACTATGTCTACAAGCAGATGGCCCAGGCGGACCGGCCCGATGGGTTCATCTGTGGTGGGGAGGTTTCGGCGATGGCCGTGATGGCCTCTGCCTATGACCACGATCTCGAACTCGGCCGCGACGTGCACCTGGTGGCAAAGCAGACATCCGGCCTGTTCGACCAGGTTCGGCCGCGGGTGGAAACGATCTATGAGGATCTGTCTGAAGCCGGACTGCTGATGGGCCGGCTGCTTCTCAAACGGATCGGAGGGCCGGTGCCGGTGGGTGAACTTCAGGCACTCCAGACGCTCTGAAGTGCCTGAGGTTGTCTCTCAGTCTTCTTCGACGAAGACTTCGGCGCGCTTCTTCTTCACGCTCGGCAGGAAGACGATGACCAGCACGAGCGCCGCGCAGATCAGCAGGCCGGCGCTGATCGGGCGGTTGATGAAGGTCATCGGGTCGCCGCGCGACAGGATCATGGCGCGCCGCAGGTTTTCTTCCAGAAGCGGACCCAGCACGAAGCCGAGGAGCAGCGGTGCGGGCTCGCAACGCAGTTTCGCCAGCACGTATCCGATGAGACCGAAGAAGGCGACGGAATAGAGGTCGTAGACGTTGGAATTGACGCTGTAGACCCCGATCGCGCAGAAGGTCATGATGATCGGGAAGAGAACGTAATACGGGATCGTCAGGAGTTTCACCCAAAGCCCGATCAGCGGCAGGTTGAGCACCACGAGCATCAGGTTGCCGATCCACATGGAGGCGATGATGCCCCAGAACAGCGCTGGCTGTTCGCTTGCGACGTTCGGGCCCGGCACGATGCCCTGGATGATCATTGCGCCGATCATCAAGGCCATGACCGGGTTTGCCGGGATGCCGAGGGTAAGAAGCGGAATGAACGAGGTCTGGGCGCCGGCGTTGTTGGCCGATTCCGGACCCGCGACACCTGCCACCGCTCCCTTGCCGAACTCTTCCGGATGATCCGAGATCTTCTTCTCGACCGTGTAGGAGGCGAAGGACGCAAGGATGGCGCCGCCGCCCGGCAGAATGCCGAGGACCGAGCCGATCGCCGTGCCGCGCAGCACGGGCGCGATCATTGCCCTGAAATCTTCCTTCGATGGAAGAAGGCCGGTAACCTTGGCCATCAGGATCGAGCGGGTCTTTTCGCTTTCAAGGTTTCGCAGGATTTCGGCGATACCGAAGACGCCCACCGCGACCGCCACGAAATTCAGGCCGTCGGCATATTCGCGCACACCCAGCGTGAAACGCGGCGTGCCGGTGTAGATGTCGGTGCCGACGAGGCCGAGCAGAAGCCCGAGCGCCACCATGGCCAAGGCCTTGACGATCGAGCCGTGCGCCAGCGCAATGGAGGAAACGAGGCCGACGACCATCAGCGAGAAGTATTCGGCGGCGCCAAACTTGAGCGCGACTTCCGTCAGCGGCGGCGCAAAGATTGCCACCAGGAAGGTCGAAACCGTGCCGGCGAAGAAGGAGCCGATGGCGGCAATCGCAAGCGCTGAGCCCGCCTTGCCCTTGCGGGCCATCTGGTAACCGTCGATGGCGGTCACCGCGGACGAGGATTCGCCAGGCATGTTGATGAGGATTGCCGTCGTCGAGCCGCCATACTGGGCACCGTAATAGATGCCGGCAAGCATGATGAGCGAGGAGACCGGCTCCAGTTGGAAGGTGATCGGCAACAGCATGGCGATCGTCGCCGTGGCGCCGATGCCCGGAAGCACGCCGATCAGCGTACCAAGGATGACGCCGATCAGGCAGAAGAACAGGTTTTCAATGGAAGACGCTGTGGCAAAGCCGAGCGCGAGATTGTTGAAAAGATCCATGGCTCAATAATCCTAAAAGCCGAGCCAGGGCCCGAATGCGCGGAACGGCAGGTTAAGGCCGTAAACGAAGACGAGCAGCGAGAAGATCGTCAGACCGGCAGAGAGCAGCACTGCATAAAGCGGCGTCATGCGCTGCGACGCGAAGGACGCGAACAAGGCAGTCAGGAAGATCGAGGGCACGAAGCCCATGCCGCGCAGGATCAGGCCGAAGATGATCGGTGCCGGCAGGATGAAAAGCATGCCGCGGATGGCGATCGGGCCGATCGGCTCTCCTTCGGCGCGGAACGCCTGGACGAGGATGATCGCACCGAACAATATCAGGGCACAGGCAAGAATGAAGGGGAAATAGCCGGGGCCCATGCGCAATGCTGTTCCAAGCTCAAGGTCTAGCGATTCCAAGGCAAAGAAGATGCCCGTGGCGATGAGCAGCAACCCGCAAAGAAGGTTGGCCATGTCAAATCGAAGGGAATTCATGTTGTCTCCCGGGAGTGTGGAGAGGGTATCGGAACCTGCCCTGATCCAACTGCCGCGACGATGAAGGCCGGTCGCAAGAGATGGGCAAGGCAGGCCCCCTCCCCGCAGCCGGGGAGAGGGTCAGGGTGGAGTATTTTAAGGTCGCTTAGTCGGCGTACTGGCCGGCAGCTTCGATCACCGGCTTCCAGCGAGCGATTTCGCTTTCAAGCTTTGCCTTCAGCGCCTCCGGGGTGGCATCGCTTTCCGGCGACGGCGCGGTGCCGAGTTCTGCAAAGCGCGTCGACACGTTGTTGTCCTTGAGCGCGACCTTGAGGGCTTCGCTCAGCTTGTCGACAGCTTCCTTCGGCGTGCCCTTCGGCGCATAAACGCCGTGCCAGATGCCAACTTCCATCTGCGGCAGGCCGGCCTCCTTGACGGTCGGCAGGTCCTTGAGGATCTCGAGCCGCTCCGGCGAGGTCACGGCGTAAGCCTTAACGGTGCCGCCCTGGATCTGCTTGGTGGTGTTGGTCGTCTGGTCGCACATGATGTCGACCTGGCCGCCGAGAAGATCGGTCATGGCCGGGCCCGTGCCCTTGTAGGGAACGGTGACGAGAGGCGTCTCGATGGCGCTCATGAACAGCATGCCGCAAAGATGCGAGGCAGCGCCAATGCCGGCGTTGGCAACGGTGACCTTGTCCTTGTTGGCCTTGGCATATTCGATGAGGCCGGCAAGGTCGTTGGCTTCCATGTCCTTGCGAGCCAGCAGCGTCATCGGAACTTCGGTGACGAGACCGACATATTCGAAGGCGTTCAGCGTCTCATAAGGCAGCTTGCGGTACAGCGTGTCGCTGGTCGCCATGCCGATATGGTGCAGGAGAACGGTGTAGCCGTCGGCGTCCGCATTGGCGACGCGAGCCGCACCGAGCGTACCGCCGGCGCCACCGACGTTTTCGACCACGATCTGCTGGCCAAGCGTCTTCGACATGGATTCCGCCACCAGGCGGGCAACGGTATCCGTTGGACCGCCAGCGGCGAACGGAACGACCATGGTGATCTGGCGCTCGGGATAACCGGCGGCCTGAGCAATGGTGGAAACAAGGGAAACGGCAGCAAGTGCAGTCGCGCCAAGGACGGCGTTCAGAATTTTCATCGGTTCCTCCAAGATGAAATCACGGCTCAGCCGACGCCAAGTCTCCTCCGGCGCCAGCCTCGGCCCCATTTGCGGCGAGCGCGAAACAGCAGGCAACCGCAGCGCGAACCTTCGGCAGCAATTTGTTAAGGTTTAAAGCAGCGGCATGGGTGGATTCAGAAACAACACGAGCAATCGATGTGTGGATTTCCACCCATTGACAGTATCAGCGCCTGCGGATCAAACGTCCCGTTCATCCTGCAGAAGTGTATCGAAACCCAACATCTTCTTGTCGAGCCCGTATTTCTGCATCTTCTCGTAGAGCGTCTTGCGCGAGATGCCGAGTGACTCATAGACGGGCTTGAGCGCCCCGCCATGCGCAGCGATCTCGCCGGCAATCAGGCTCCTCTCGAAGGCGGCGACCTTGTCGGCGAGCCGCCCTGCCCCTTCCTTGGGCACCGCGGGTTGATCCCCCGGCCCCATGTCGAGCCCCAGCACCAGACGGTCTGCGGCATTGCGCAGTTCGCGGACATTGCCCGGCCAGTCGCGATGGGCGACGGCGGAAATGATCTCGGCGGACACATCCGCGTCTTCGCGACCGTAGCGGGCTGCCGCTTCGCGCACCAGTTGGAGAAACAGCAGCGGAATATCCGGTCGACGCTGCGCCAGCGAGGGCACGTGGATGGTCGCCACATTCAGCCGGTAGAAGAGATCGGCACGGAAGCGGCCTGCGGCCACCTCGGCCTCAAGATCCACCTTGCTGGTCGCAATGAACCGGACATCCAGAGGCACGCTTTCGTTGGAGCCGAGCCGGGTGATCACCCTCTCCTGCAGCACGCGCAGGAACTTCGCCTGCAGGTCGAACGGCATGGAGCCGATCTCGTCGAGCAGGATCGTGCCGCCGCGGCCATGTTCGAACTTGCCGAAACGCGGTCGCAATGCGCCCGGGAAAGCCCCGGCCTCGTGCCCGAACAATTCGCTCTCGATCAGGTTTTCCGGAAGGGCGGCGCAATTGATGGCGATGAACGGCCGGTTGGCGCGTGGGCTGATATCGTGCAGCGCGCGGGCCACGACCTCCTTGCCGGCGCCGGTTGGCCCAATGACCAGAGTATCCGCATCGGCAGCACCGATCGCACGGATGCGGTAGCGCAGGTCGACCATCACCTGGGTACGGCCTGGAAGGCGCGTTTCGAGATCGTCGCGCTTGCCGGCAACGGCCCGCAGCCTGCGGTTTTCCAGGATCAGGCCGCGCCGATCGAGCGCACGGCGAATAATGCCGGCGAGATGCTGCGGCGTGAACGGTTTTTCGAGGAAGTCATAGGCGCCCTCGCGCATGGCTTTGACCGCCAGTTGCACGTCGCCATGACCCGTCACCAGGATCACCGGAAGCTCCGGGTCCAGCTCGCGGATCTTCTGCATCAGCGTCATGCCATCCATGCCCGGCATGCGAATGTCGCTGACGACCACGCCGTCGAAACCGAAGCCGGCAAGCTCGAGTACATGATCGGCATTGGAGAAGGTCTGGACATCGAGGCCGAAGAGTTCGAGCGCCTGCGCCGTCGAGCGACGCAGTTCCTCCTCGTCATCGACTAAGAGAACCCGCTGCGTATTCACTCTGCTGCCTCCAGAAGATTGTCGTCAGCGACATCCAGCTCAATCAAGAACACCGCGCCGCCCTCCGGATGATCGGCGACAGAAAGGCTGCCCCCGAAATCCTTGACGATGTTGTAGGAGATAGAAAGACCGAGCCCCAGCCCCTTGCCGACGCCCTTTGTCGTGAAGAAGGGATCGAAGATGCGCTCATGGATGGCCGATGGCACGCCGGGCCCGCGGTCGCGCACCGACAACACGACCTTGTTGCCGTTTGCGCTGGCGGTGAAGGTGATGCGACGGTCTTCCAGGCCCTCCACGGCGTCGGCCGCATTGGTGATGATGTTGACCAGCACCTGCTGCAGCCGCACCGCCCCCGCCTTCACCGCCGGTACGCCGCGTGCAATCTCGGTTTCAAGCTTCGCATCGGCTGCCTTGAGGCGGGCGTCAACAATCTCAAGCGTATCGCGCAGCACATCGGCGACCGACACAGGACCGAGCTTCTCGTTCGGCTTGCGGGCGAAGTTGCGCAGGTGCTTGCTGATCGACGCCATTCGGTCGATCAGGGCCGAGATGCGGCGAAGATTGTCGCTCGCCTCCTCAATGCGCCCGCGGTCGATCAGGACGCTGGTGGTTTCGGCATAGGTTTTTACGGCCGCGAGCGGCTGGTTGAGCTCATGCGAGAGCGCCGCCGACATCTGCCCAAGCCCCGCAAGCTTGCCGGCCTGGATGAGATCGGCCTGAGTTTGGCGCAACCGCTGCTCCGTCAGGCGGCGCTCGGCAATCTCTTCCTTGATCCGGCTGTTGACCCGCGCCAGATCTGCGGTGCGTTCCACGACCCGGCGCTCCAGCTCGTTGCGCGCTTCCGCCTGCAACTGCATGCGCTCGGCGAGCCGCATGCGACGCTGCAAAACGATCGCGATCGCAAGACCCGCAAGGCACAGCGTCAGGATGACGGCGATAACCGTGGTATTGGCCTGGATGCGCACGGGCGCAGTGTTCATCAGCACGTTTACCGTCCAGCCCGCTTCCGGCATCGGCTGCGAGAGGATCAGGTATTCCTGCTCCTTGCCCTCGTCCCTGATCTTCACGACATCATGGCCGGCATAGGTACCGGGCTGGAACGGCAGTTCCCGAAGCTTGGCATCAGCATACCGCCGCGAGGCTTCGGTGCGGGCAATGCGCTCCGGCGTCAGCGGATTGATGCTGGAATAGAGCCATTCCGGACTGCCGGTCATGAAGATGATGCCTTCCGGATCCGACACGAAGATCCGGTCATCCGTGCCCTTCCAGCTGTCTTCGATCAGATCGATATCAACCTTGAAGACGATGACGCCGCGGATCACCCCGTCGACCAGTATCGGCGAGCCGAAATAGTAACCGCGCTTCGAGGATGTGGTGCCGAGCGCATAAAAGCGCGACTGCCGGCCTTGTGCGGCATCCTGGAAATAGGGGCGGTAGATGAAGTTCTCGCCGATGAAGGAAACGGGCGAGTCATAGTTGCTGGCGGCAATCGTCTGCCCGTCCATCGTCATCACATAGATGTCCGAGGAGGTCAGCAGCGCGTTGATCTCCTTCAGATAGGCGTTGGTGCGGGCGCGCAGGCCCTCGTTCTTCGGGTCGAAAACAAGCGCCTCGATGTTGTTCTGGCTGGCGATCAGCGCAGGAAGCGCCTCGTAGCGCTTCAGGTGCCCGTCAAGCGCCGCAACGGCAAGCCGAAGCGTCGTGGCGGCCTGGGTGGTCGCCTCCTTCATGTAGATGCGCCCAACCACCGCGCTGCCCTTGAACGTCAAGGCCAGACCGATCGCAAGGGCTATCGCCAGCGCCAGCAGCAGACGCAACTTCAATTGGTGAGGCTCCTTCCCGACCGTTCTTCGTGCTCCATTTTAGAAGCTTGCGTTGATGAAGGCCATCGAATCTTGGCGAAGCACACAACCGGCGGCGGTGCCGGCAGGCTTGACTTGGCGGCAGATCAGGCATTCGATCCAGCAATCGCCGCCAGAGTGCGATCCGCGCTCAACCGTGGGAGTGTCTCGTGATCTACCTGCTTGCACTTCTGATCGGCGTGGTTGCCGGTCTTCGCGCCATGACGGCGCCCGCAGCAATTGCCTGGGCAGCCTATCTCGGCTGGCTTGATCTTTCCGGCTCCTGGCTTGCCTTTCTCGGCTCCGTCTGGGCCGTCGGCATCCTCACCATGTTGGCGCTGGCCGAGCTGGTGACGGACCAGCTTGCATCCACCCCAAGCCGCACCGTTCCTCCGCAGCTTGCCGCCCGGCTCATCATGGGCGCACTGACCGGTGCGGCAATCGGCATCCCCTACGGCGCCTGGATCGGCTGCCTCATCGCCGGCGTCATCGGCGCGACAATCGGCACCTATGGCGGGGCGGCGGGGCGTGCCCGGCTGGCGGCGAGCTTCGGCAAGGATCCGCCGGCCGCATTCTTCGAGGATGCCATCGCCATCATCGGCGCCTATCTCATCGTCTCTGCCCTACCCACCATGACGGCTGTCACATGAAGAACTTCGACGCGATCATCATCGGTGCCGGCCAGGCCGGACCACCGCTCGCCGGCCGCTTCAACGATGCCGGCAAGACGGTTGCCATCATCGAGCGCAAGCATGTCGGCGGGACCTGCGTGAACACCGGCTGCAAACCCACGAAGACACTGGTGGCGAGCGCCTATGCCGCCCATCTGGCGCGCCGCAGCCGGGACTACGGCATCGTGCTCGACAGCCCGGTGAAGGTCGACATGCCGGCGGTGATGCGCCGGTCGCACAAGGTCACGCTCGACTCGCGCCAGAGCAACGAAAGCTGGCTGGACGGCATGCCGAACTGCACCTTGATCCGCGGCCACGCGCGCTTTGAAGCCAAGAACACGGTGCGCGTCGGCGATGAACGGCTCACCGCACCGCAGATCTTCCTCAATGTCGGCGGCCGGGCGATCATCCCCGATTTCCCGGGCATCCATGACGTACCCTACATGACCAACAGCGACATCGTGGTGCTCGACCGGGTGCCGGAGCACCTGGTGGTGATCGGCGGCAGCTATATCGGGCTTGAATTTGCGCAGATGTACCGCCGTTTCGGGGCGCAGGTGACGGTGATCGAGAAGGGGCCGCGGCTTGTCTCGCGCGAGGACGAGGACATTTCGGAGGCGATCCGGAGCATCCTGGAAGCGGAAGGCATTACCATCCGCACTGGCGCCGATGACATCCGTTTCCGCAAGCACGGTGATGGCGTGGCCGTCCATGTCAGCGCCGGCACGCCAGACGTGATCGGCTCGGACATCCTGCTCGCCGTCGGTCGCCGTCCGAACACCGATGACCTTGATCTCGATAAGGCGGGCATCGAGACGGATGACCGCGGCCATATCAAGGTTGATGATTACCTCTCCACCAATGTCCCCGGCATCTGGGCGCTCGGCGACTGCAACGGCAAGGGCGCCTTCACCCACACCGCCTATAACGACTTTGAGATCGCCGCCGCCAACCTCTTCGATGGTGAGGAACGCAAGGTATCCGACCGGGTGCTCGGTTATGCACTCTACATAGATCCGCCGCTCGGGCGCGTTGGCATGAGCGAGACCCAGGCGCGAAAGGCCGGCAGGAAGGTGCTGGTCGGGACACGGCCGATGGAGCGCGTCGGCCGCGCCGTCGAGAAAGGCGAGACGCAGGGCTTCATGAAGATCGTTGCAGATGCTGATACGCGCGAAATCCTCGGTGCGGCAATTCTCGGCACAGGAGGCGACGAGTCGATCCACGGCGTGCTCGACATGATGAATGCCGGCGCGACATACGACCAGTTGCGCTGGGCCGTGCCCATCCATCCGACGGTCTCGGAGCTCTGGCCGACGGTGATCCTCGGCATGCAGCCCGCCTGACATCGCGTTAACAGGTCCTCCAGCCATTCCCGGTAGAAGTGATAGGGACCAACGACTGTGGTGGACGACATGTGTGGTTTCGCAGGCTTCGTAGGAGAGACATGGGGCACGGAGCGGTCGGCAGCGCTCCTTTCTGCCATGGGGCATGCCATTGCCCACCGGGGCCCCGACGGTCAAGGCACGTTCGCCGCTCCGGGTGTCGGCCTTTCGCATGTACGGTTGTCGATCGTCGGGCTGTCCGACGGGCACCAGCCGATGACGGATCCGAGTGGCCGTTTCACGATCGCCTTCAACGGCGAGATCTTCAACTACGTGGAGCTTCGCGAGGAGCTGAAGTCGCGTGGCGTTGTCTTCCGGACGGGCAGCGATACCGAAGTGCTGCTGCAGCTTTACGCGACCTATGGCGAGGCCTGCCTGCAGCGGCTCAACGGCGATTTTGCCTTTGCCATCTGGGACGGGCTGGCGCGTCGGCTGATCCTGGCGCGTGACCGGATGGGCGTGCGGCCGCTGTTCTATACACAACACGCTGGTGTTCTTTATTTCGGCTCCGAGGTGAAGGCGCTGCTGGCGCTACCGGGGGTCGAGGCGGAACTGGATCCCATCGCGCTCGACCAGATCTTCACCCTCTGGGCGCCGATCGCGCCGCGCACTGCCTTCAGGAACATTTCTGAGCTGGAGCCCGGCCAGTTGATGATCTGCGAGGGCAAGCGCACCGAGCTTCGTTCCTACTGGACGCTCGATTATCCGGATGCCGACCACGCCTATGATCCCAAGCCTAAAGAAGAAGAGCTGAGGGCGCTCCTCACCGATGCCGTGCGAATCCGGATGCGGGCCGATGTGCCGGTTGGCGCCTACCTGTCCGGCGGGCTCGACTCGTCGCTGATCACGGCGCTCGCAGCGCCCATGGCGCCGACGGGGCTCAATACATTCTCGGTCACCTTCGACAGCGCCGAACACGATGAAAGCGCCTTCCAAATGGAGGTGGCGCGGGCGCTCGGCACCCGTCACCACGCCGTTGCCTGCGGCCCCGACGACATTGCGGAAAACTTCGCCGCTGTGATCCGCGCCGCCGAGCAACCGGTGCTGCGCACGGCACCTGCTCCGCTTTACCTGCTGGCCGGGCTGGTGAAATCCAGCGGCATGAAGGTGGTGCTGACCGGCGAGGGCGCCGATGAGATATTCGCCGGCTACGATATCTTCCGCGAGGCGCAGATCCGCCGGTTCTGCGGCCGCCAACCAGGTTCGAAGATCAGGCCGCATCTATTTCGCAAGCTTTATCCCTACCTGCCGGGCCTGAAACAACAGTCCGCGGAGTATCTATCGGCTTTCTTCGGGGTGGGTGGAGATGGTCAGGATGACCCGCTGTTTTCCCACCGGCCACGGTTCAAATCGACTTCCGCCACCAAGATCTTCTATTCCGATGACCTGCGCGCCACTCTCAAAGGTTATGATGCGGCGGAAGACCTTGCCGCTCGCCTGCCAGACAATTTCCGTCGCTGGCACCCGCTGCATCAGGCGCAATATCCCGAAGCGCGCTTCCTGCTGCCTGGCTATATCCTGTCGAGCCAGGGCGACCGCGTGGCCATGGCGCATGGCGTTGAAGGGCGCTTCCCTTTCCTTGACCACCGACTGGTGGAGTTCGCAAACGCGCTCTCGCCGCACACCAAGCTGAATGGATTGAAGGAAAAGCACATCCTGCGACAGGTCGCGAGGGACGTACTGCCGCAGTCGATCAGCAGTCGGGCGAAGCAGCCGTATCGGGCACCCGACAGCCGTTCCTTCGTCGGCAATGGCGAGCGTGCCTATGTTGCCCACCTCTTGGGCGAACAGGCCATTTCAGCCGGCGGACTCTTCGATGCGCGTGCCGTCGCAAGATTGCACGCCAAGTGCCGCAGCCAGACGGTCTCCGGCTTCCGCGACAACGCTGCCTTCGTCGGCATTCTCTCCACCCAACTGTGGCTGGAGGCTTTCGCCTCCCAGCGTCCGCAAGCGATGCCATCCGCCCCATCCACCGCGGTTGGCTAATTAACAAGGATCAAAACGCCATCCTGCTTGTTGGGTCCATGTTGAAGAAACAAGGAGATAAGTCGTGGCGAACGCAAGCTCGAAGAACATGGGTGCCGGCAACCAGGGCAAGGGTGATGGGACCGGTGCCATGACCGACATCGACAAGGACCTTGTGCCGGAAAACATGGTCCTGTCGAACCGTGACAAGGCGCAGCACTCGCAGGAACGCGGGCTGGACAGCAAGACGATCCAGAACGAACAGTTCCACGACAACGAGGCAAACCAGTTGAAGTCGTAGCAGATCTTCACGACTAGGTGAGAAGCGGGCGTTCGGAGCCCCGATAGCAGCGTTATCAGGCCTTCCCCGCTTGCACTGAGGTGGGGAAGGCGTAGGCTTACCCCATCGCCGGAACTTTCACGGCACAACGGCGACTGGAAGACGACAAGCGCTTTCGCCTCGTTATGGGGGCAGAAACGATGTATCCGACAGCTTCAACAAATACTTTCGAGCCCAGCGAACTGGCGTTCCTGCAGCGCCTGTTCAAGGATGCCCGCGCATCCCGCGGGATCGCAGGCGACAGCCTCGACGAGGATGATCTCGCCGCCCGTATTATCGAACTTTACCAGCAGGGCGTTCGCGATGAGCAATGCCTGCATTCCCGTTTGGGCTCGGGCCTGACTTCAAGATAACCATACCGCCAGCCGCGCTTTTGTTCCTACGGCTGGCGATCCCTTACCGCTTGGCCATCAGGTCGCGCTCGTCGCGCATCAGGAAGATGCGCGTGGTAGCGTCGAGATTGGCCGCGAGCCAGTCGGCCATGGCAATCTCTTCCGCGAGGATGCGCTCCAGGATCGCCTTGGCCGCCTGTTCATCGAGTTCGTCGGCGGCGGCGATCAGCATGCGATAGTGCCCGATCTCGAGATGTTCGAAGGCGTAGCTGGCAACGGCGCCACGGACCACCTCGTCATTGGTCAGCATGCTGCCGACGTTACGTGTCTTGGCCGCGAGCTTGGCGGCAACTTCCTTCAGCACCAGCACGCCGCTCGAGGCGGAAAATGTCTCAATGAGTTCCTTGATGGCCTGTTCATGGCCGCGCGTTTCTTCCAGGTGCCGCAGGATGCGCTCCTTCAGGTCCGGATAGCTTTCGATGCGCCGCGCCTGGTCCGTCAGCATGGTGATTGCCTGCTCCTCCATGGCATGGGCTGCGCGAAGCCAGGCCAGGAAATTGTCTCGGGCATGTGTCATGCGCCTCTCCTCATCTTCATCCGCAGGAGCGGACAGTTCAGGCGCCACTTCAACCCCAAACCAGCACGCAGGGTTCCTCCCACGTGTGAGGGAACCAACGCATGCGGCGCGGGATTGACCCTCCATGATGCCAGTGCGCCTCGTCCCGGGAACATAGGGTGCCGCGCGCCGGTTTGTAGAACAACGAGGAGTTTTGCGATGACACCAGATCCTCAGGAACCGGGCGAAGTTCCGACGATGCCGCCACCGATCTGGACACCGGATCCGCCGATCAACGAGCCCGAGCCCGATCGGCTGCCGGATGAGGATCCGATCCCGAACCCGGACGAAAACCCCAACCCGCCGGTCTACACCCCACCGGCGGCCTGAGAGGAAACGGAGCACGCTGCAGGGCAGCCATGCCCGCGCTTGGAACAATTTGCAAAATTGATGCGTTGACCGGCCATTTCGTGGCGAGGTGGCGTAGGTGCAGTTTACGACGAATTCTAAGGTCCAGGATGGGCGACTGGAGCCGATCATCCGGCCCGGGCGAAATGCATTCGGAAGCGCAAAGGCCGAAAAGGTCGCCTTCCTGATCGACGGTGATGAATATTTCCGCAGGCTCGACCAGGTGCTGCGTCAGGCCGAACGTTCGATCTTCATCGTCGGCTGGGACTTCAATCCCGGCATCCGCCTGAGGCCGAAGGAAGAAGGCAGCGAAACGCTCGGCATGCTTCTTCGCAGCCTTGTCGAGGAAAAGCCGGGACTGGAAGTGCGCATCCTCGTCTGGGGCATGGGTCCGGTTTATTCCGGCAAGAGCCTCAAGATGTTCGGCAAGATGGAGTGGAGCGACCATCCGCGCATCCGGCTGGAGTTTGATTTCGAACATCCCCTGCGGGCGAGCCATCACCAGAAAATCGTGGCGATTGATGATCGCACCGCCTTTCTTGGCGGCATCGACCTGACCGCGCGGCGGTGGGACGACCGCTCACATGCTGTCGTTAATCCCACCCGCTGCTCTCCCGACGGCACCTGCTACGGCCCGGTGCATGACATGCAAACCATCGTGACCGGTGACATCGCCAAGCTGATCGGTGACGTGACCCGGCGGCGTTGGAAGAAAGCGACCAAGGAGCCGGTGCAGCCGGTAGAGACATCAGCAAACGATGCGCCATGGCCTGAGGATCTCCCGCCTGCGCTTTTGAACTGCAAGGCAGGGCTGGCGCTGACCGAACCCTGGAAATGGAAGGGTCGTCGAGGCCATCGCGAGGCGATCCGCCTGACGCATGATGCGCTGAAGGCGGCCCGCCGTCATCTTTACATCGAAACCCAGTATCTTGCCTCCTTCGGCGTAGCGCACACATTGGCGCGCCAACTCAAGAAGGCGACCGGGCCCGAAGTGGTGGTGATCGTCACCCGGGAGTCGCACGGCTTCCTGGAGAAGCTGATGATGGGCAACAACCGCACCCGGCTGATCCGTCGCCTGATGCGCGCCGACCGCTACAACCGCCTGCGCATCTTCTACGCGACCGTGCCGGACGAGACCGGCAACGACCGCGAGATCATCGTGCATTCCAAGCTGATCATCGTTGACGACCGTTTCGTCCGCGTCGGTTCCTCGAACCTGAACAACCGATCGGAAGGGCTGGACACGGAGGCCGACCTTGCGGTCGAGACCATAGACCCGAACGGTCGCGAGGCGATCGTGGCGCTGCGCAGCGACCTGCTGGCGGAGCATCTCGATGCCGATCCGGCCGAGGTAGACAGGATCATCCGCGAAACGGGCTCGATGATCGCCGCCGTGGATCAGCTGAACGTCAAGCCGCGTGGCCTGCGCGCCTTTGATGTCGATGCCCATAAGGGTGAGGTCAGCTCGCTTCCGGGAACGGGAATCATGGATCCGAAGCAGCCGTTCTGGCCGATTCCCGAGATCCGTTCGGGTGCGCGACGTCTGTTCGGTCGGCTCTTCCACCGGCTGTCACATCACCGTCTGCTGTGAATAACGGCCGCCGCGATGACGATGGTAGGCCTCGCTGGCAATCAGCGTCGGGATGCCGACGAGCAGCGGGATGAAGAAATAAAGCACGCGAAACGCAACCAGCGCGCCGATGGCAGCCGTCGTCGGCAAGATGTTGAGCATCGTCGCTTCCAGCACGCCAAGCCCGCCCGGAACATGGCTCACCAGCGCCGCGATGTTGGCGGTTACATAAGCGGTCGCGACATCCATGTAGCTGGCACTGGTGAAACCGGCGAGAAGCTGGTGGATACAGGCCGCCACGCAGGCGAAGTTGAGCGTGCCAATGCCGATCTGTCCGAGCGCAATCGTCAGTCTCGGCGGCTCGAATCGCCAATTCCACAGCCGCAGCGGCCGGCGGATAGTGGCGCAGACCAGCAGGTAGACGGCTGGACCGGCAAGGCAGACGAGCCCGGCGGCAATGCGGCCGACGAGATCGAGGCCAAGCAGGTTTTCCTTCTCGCTCGGCTGCAGGATGAGCGCGAGGCCCGCGAGCGTCAGCAGGCCGAGCCCGACCGTGACGCCACAGAACAGGATGATCTTGGCGATCTGTTCGCCGCTCAGACCCCAACGCGAGTAAAAGCGATAACGGACGGCGCCGCTGCTCAGCGCCGCGAAGCCGAGGTTATGGCCGACCGACAAGGCGGTGAAGGAGGCGAGCGCCGTCTGCCGATAGGCCAGCGACTTTCCGACATAACGCGCCGCAAGCGTGTCGAAGCCGGTCAGGCAGAGATAGGACAGCACGACGAAGCCGAAGGCAGAGAGCAGGCGCCATCGGGAAATCGACATCACCGATTCCTCGATCTCATCAAGGGTATAGCGGCCGAGGCTGCGATAGATGAGCAAGGCGGCCAGGCAGATCACGACGCCAACAAAGACCTTCAGGATGTGGTGTCTGGTGATCATGGCCCCTCTCTTGCACAAAGTTCCAAGAGCGGAACGAAAAGCCGCCAAACGGGTTCCCTGCGCTATGAATAAGCCCCTTGCAGCCCCAGATACCCCGCCCGCATCGCCACCGCTTGTCGCAAGAACGCGCCTGAAGGTGCTGAGCTACAACGTGCATAGCTGCATCGGCACCGACCGGAAGCTTGATCCGGAACGCATCGCGGAAGTCATTGCCGAGGTGAACCCGGACATCATCGGCTTGCAGGAACTGGACGTCGGCCGCATGCGCACGGCGGGCGTCGACCAGGCGCACACGATCGCGTCGCTCCTCAAGATGGAGTTCCACTTTCACCCGGCACTGCGGGTGCAGGAGGAGCATTATGGCGACGCGATCCTGACCGCACTTCCGGCCCGTCTTATCAAGGCGGGCGACCTGCGCTCCACCGGCGAGCAACGCGGCGCGTTATGGGTCGAGGTGGATGTTGGCGACAAGAAGCTGCAGGTGTTCAACACACACCTTGGCTTGCGGGGCGCCGATAGGCTGAATCAGATCGGCGAACTGCTCGGGCCTTCCTGGATCAACCATCCGGATGCGGCTGGCAAGCCGCGCATCCTGATCGGCGACTTCAACTCCCCGCCGATCACCGCCACCCACAAGGCGATTGCCCGCCAGCTTACGGACGCGCAACGCAAGACGAACGGCCGCAATGCCGCCACCTATCCCTCGCGCTTTCCGTTCATGAAGATCGACCACATATTTGTCTCGGACGGAGTGGACGCGGTTGAAACGACTGTCGTCTCGACACCGCTGGCGCGTCGCGCCTCAGACCACCTGCCCCTACTCGCCACGGTGGACGTCTGACCGGGCACGACGCGCCATATCCTCGCGTGCCAGCTTCAGAAGCCGGATGACCTCCTGGTCATCGACCTGGTCGAAGTCGTCGTAGAAGAGGCTGACGCCATCAAGCCGCTCCGGTGTGGCAAGGCACGTCACCTGTTCCACCTCCTGGCTAAGCAGTTCGACGACAGCGGCGGGCGCAACTGGTACGGCGACATGGATGCTGGACACGCCGATCTCCCTCAGCCGTGCGATGGCGGCGCGTATCGACACGCCATTCGCGACGCCATCATCGACAAGCACGATTGGGCGTCCGGCATGATCCGGCGTCTTGTCGGCATCCTCGCCGAGATACATCCGGCGGCGGCGGTCGATCTCCGCGAGCTGGCGGTCGCGTTCGGCCGCGATATAGCCCGGTGGTAGCTGGAATTGCCGCGCGGCTTCCTCGCTCACCACCACATGCGGCTCGCGCCCATGGACGACGGCGCCGATGCCGATTTCCGGATGCCCCGGCGCACCAATCTTTCGGACGATCAGGACATGCAGCGGCGCGGCAAGCCGCTGCGCTATCTCGAAGCCCACGGGCACGCCGCCACGCGGCAGGGCCACCACCACCGGGTCATGGAGGTCGCTGGCCAGAAGCGCTTCTGCGAGCTGTCGTCCGGCATCTGCTCGATTGGAAAAAGTAGAGCGTTGCGCAAGCATGTCATCCTCCCAGACCCGCCGGTCATGTCATTCGGTCATCGAAATCAGACCTGCAACGTCGACACCCGGGGCGGGTTCGTCAACCTTTGGGAGGAAGACCGGGTTCCACACCCGGCCCTCGGTTTCGGATCCGGCGGCTTAGCCGCGACCGTTGTTGTGTTCGCTTTCCTGGTTGTGCCCGCGAATGATCGATGGGTCATCGTTCATCGAGACGTCTGCGGCACGCATGTCCAGGTTGTCGCCGCGACGGAAGGCGTCACGCGCCTCGTCGCTGCGCTTCAGATCAGTTTCAGCATCGAAATCCTTGCCGGCATTGGCCGTGTTGACCTGCTTTTCAAGGATCGCGCGCTGTTGCTGGTGGGTCTTGGTGCCCTGCAGGTTCTTGTCGACTTGCATGGAAAAACCTCCTTTGGCTTATTTGTTGGCGCGGCCGCGCTGGTCGGGATCAACGCCACCGAAGCGATTGGTGTCGTTTGCGACATCACCTTCCTCAGTGTTTTCGCCTGCGATCGCTTCATCTCCGGTAAAGCGGTTCAGGCCCTTCGACTGGCCGATACCGGGGTCATTGCGCAGGTCGGCATCGCTCGGCGTGTGCGTCTTGAAGTGCTTGGACGTGGACATCATGGTCCTCCTTGGCTCTGGTTCTGTCACGCGAGGTGACGCGCGACCTCAGTGCTTCGTGCGGGACACGAATTTGTTGAAGCGGCTCGTCTTGCCGGCTTCGGTCTCTTCCTGGAAAAGGAATGCCAGCTTGTTTTCGTCAAAGATCGAGAAGAAGTCGTCCCATTCGATTTCTTCCAGCGAGTCTTCCGGCTTGCCAAAATCGACGCGTAAAAGGCCACCTTCGCCGGCGCCCTTGACGCGAGCCGGATGGCCGCCACGCTCTTCAATCCATTGGCGAATCTGCTTGTGATCGGTGGTTTCGACTGCCTTGCTCATGGCCGGTTCTCCTTTCCTCGTGTGAAAGCAGAACCGGAACACCATGCTTATGTTCCACGATTTACGCGGCGCCTTTGACGCAAATCTGCCAAGTTTCGTTGGAACAAAACTCACGAACTCGTGTTCAAGCCGTGTCGCACGCGTGACCTCCATACGTACGACAGCGTCATAAGTACCCTCCCCAACTGGCGCTTCCCTGCCCGGGAAGCGCCGTTCTTTTATCGATCATCGACGCGTCAACGCGATGAGATAACGCGTGGCTTCGGGCGTCGGATTGAAGAACACGCAGTCGGCCGGCGGGCCGAGCATCAGGCAATCGCCCTGCCCCAGGTGATGAAGCGCCGCCCCCTCATGGAAATCGAGTTTCCCTTCTAGAACCCAAATCTGCTGTTGCTGGAAGGCAAAGGCGGCCGCCGGATAAGGCACCCGCACGCCCGGCGGCAGGACCACCTCGAGAAGCTCGACCAGCGCGTTGGGAGGCGAGACCGCGCGGCGTGTATAACCAGTCTCCGGGTCGGTCCAGATGGGCTGCTCGGCAGAGAAGCTGAGGCGTTGCTCCTGCCGTTCCGCCAGCGCCAGCAGCACGGACAGCGGCAGCCCGAACGCGCCGGACAGGCGGCCAAGCACGGTGGCGGTCGGGCTCGCCTCCATCCGCTCGATCTTGCTGATCATCGCCTTCGAGACGCCGGATCGCTCGCCGAGCTCCGCCAGCGACCAGCCGCGCTGTTCCCGCTCCAGCTTTAGCCGGGCGGCGATGGCATGAACTGGATCCGGATCTGCTGACATCCCGCTTGCCTTCCCTTGATCGTCTTATATAGTAGACGACGTAGTCATATAAGAAACATTCCGAATCTTCAACGGCAAGGATCAAGGGGACAGCATGGCACGCGAAATCCGGTTCAACGCCTTCGACATGAACACGGTCGGCCATATCCAGCAAGGCCTTTGGGCGCATCCGCGCGACCAGTCGCATCGTTATGCGGAGCTTCATTACTGGACCGATTACGCGAGAAAACTCGAGGCCGGGCTGTTCGACGGCATCTTCCTGGCCGATGTTGTCGGCGTCAACGATGTCTATGGCGGCAGAGCCGATGCGGCGGTGCGGGGTGCGGTGCAACTGCCGGTCAATGATCCGATGATGATCGTGCCGGCGATGGCCGGGGTGACGCAGCACCTTGCTTTCGGCATCACCGTCAACCTCACCTACGAGCCGCCCTTCCTGTTTGCGCGGCGCATGTCCACCCTTGACCACCTCACCGGCGGTCGGATCGGCTGGAACATCGTCACCGGTTATCTCGACAGCGCCGCCAAGGCGATCGGGCTCGATGGCATCGCTGCCCACGACGACCGATACGACCTCGCCGACGAATATATGGAGATCATGTACCGGCTGTGGGAAGGCAGCTGGGAAGATGACGCGGTGCTCTTCGACCGCGCCAACCGGATTTATGCGGACGCAGCCAAGGTCCACAAGATCAACCATGAGGGGAAGCAGTACCGGCTGGACGCGATGCATCTGTGCGCACCCTCGCCGCAGCGCACCCCGGTGCTCTACCAAGCCGGTTCATCGACCCGCGGGCGCCAGTTCGCCGCCACCCATGCCGAATGTGTTTTCGTCAACGGCCAGAAGGTCGAGGGGGTGAAGGCGATTGTCGACGATATCCGCAGCCGCGCCGTGAGCTACGGCCGGAACGAGGATGACCTCCAAGTCTTCGTCGGCGCGACGATCGTTACCGGCCGAACCGAAAAGGAAGCGCGCGAAAAATTCGAGGATTATCGCGCCTATGCAAGTTCCGAAGGCGCGCTCGTGCATGCGGCGGCCTCGCTCGGTATTGATTTTTCCAAATACGATCTCGACGAGCCGATCGAGACCGGCAAGAGTTCCGCGATCGTCTCGAATGTCGAGGCGATGACCCGCACCGCCGGACCGCAATGGACAAAGCGCAAGCTCCTGGAGCAGATGGTGCTCGGTAGCCGCCAGGCGCCGATGGTCGGCTCTGCAGAACAGATCGCCGACAAGCTGGCGGCGTGGATGGATGAGGCCGGCGTCGACGGCTTCAACCTGTCGCGCACTGTGGTGCCGGAATGTTTCGACAACATCATCGAACTGGTGATCCCGATCCTGCAGGAGCGCGGGCTCTACAAGACCGCTTACAGCGACGGGACCCTGCGCGAAAAGCTGTTTGGCACGCCACGGCTGGCAGACCGGCACATTGCGGCGAAGTATCGGACCGCGAGATGACGCGGTGGTGCGAGAGATGAAGGCGACCGCACAAGGCGCCCCTGCCCCATACCGCTGGCGGATGCTGGCGGTGCTGTGCGTGGCGGTCGTGCTGTCGTTTTCGACATGGTTCTCCGCCAATGCCGTCGCGCCGGAACTGATCCGGGCATGGTCGCTGAGCGAAGCCCAGGCGGCATGGCTGACCAACGGCGTACAGATTGGTTTCGTGATCGGCGCGCTCGCGGCGAGTTTTTTCAACCTGCCCGACCTCGTGCGCATGAACCGTCTGATGGCAGGCTCCGGCCTGCTGGCAGCGCTGTCCAATGCCGCGATGCTGCTGGAGCCCGACCCCGCGGGCGCCATCTTCTTCCGCGTCATCACCGGCTTTGCGCTTGCCGGTGTCTACCCGCCGGCGCTGAAGCTCGTCTCGACCTGGTTCATTTCCGGCCGCGGGCTGGCACTCGCCGGCGTGATTGGCGCGATCACTGCGGGATCCTCGCTGCCGCATCTCTTCCGTGGCATGTCATCGCTGGTCGACTGGCGATATGTACTGCTGCTCTCGAGCGTGGCGGCACTGGCAAGCTCGCTTGTCTTCCTCCTCTGGACGCGCGAAGGCCCCTATCCATTCGGCAAGGCGGTGTTTGATCCGCGCCAGATCGGCCGGGTGCTAAAGGACCGCGACCTCTTGCTCGTCAACGGCGGGTACCTTGGCCACATGTGGGAGCTTTATGCGATGTGGGCGTGGCTGCTGGCTTACCTGACGGCAGCCCTCGACACCAACGGCACGGGCCTCAGCGCGCAGGCATCGCTGCTTACCTTCATTGCCGTCGCCTCCGGTGTGTTCGGCTGTTTTGCGGGCGGTATCCTGTCCGACCGTTTCGGCCGCACCGCCACCACGGCGGGCATGATGATCGTTTCAGGCACTTGCGCTTTGCTGATCGGCTTTGTCTTCGACGGCCCATTCTGGCTGCTGGCGCTGGTGGTGATCATCTGGGGCGTTTCGATCATCGGCGATTCCGCGCAGTTTTCCGCCGCCGTTACTGAGCTTGCCGACCGCAGCTATATCGGCACGGCGCTGTCACTGCAGATGGGCATGGGTTTTGCGCTCACCATCCTGATGATCTGGGCGCTGCCGCACCTGGCATCACTCTTCGGCGGCTGGCGATGGACTTTCGCGGTTCTGGCGATCGGCCCGGCATTTGGCGCCGCCGCCATGCTGCTTTTGAGAACGAGGCCGGAAGCCAGACGGCTCGCCGGCGGCAAGCGCTGAGCGGTTGTTACCCGTTTGCCCTTGGGTTTGCTCCGCGCATTAGCATTTGCTAGAGCCTGCGGTGATTTTGAGCCGAAGGAACCATCATGCGCTATGCCTCGATCACCGACCGTCTCGCCCATCTCGGCTCCGGCCGATGGGCGCTTCACCTGACTGCACGGCGCATGAAGGCGGCGGGCGATGACATCATCGAGCTGACCATCGGCGAGCCGGATGTTGCCCCGGACAAGGCGCTGCTCGATGAGGCAGCGCGTGCCATGTATGCCGGGCGCACGCGTTATTCCAACGGCCGTGGCGAGCCACCGGTGCTGCAGGCGCTGGTCGATAAATATTCGACGCGCCGGCCGGGCGTCACCGAGCGCAACTTCCTGTGCTTTCCCGGCACCCAGACGGCTCTTTATGGCGTGATGACCGGGCTGGTGGAAGCCGGCGACGGCGTGCTGGTGGGCGATCCGTTATATGCGACCTACGAGGGCGTCATCGCCTCCACGGGCGCGCACATGATCCCCGTGCCGCTGCGGCCGGAAAAGAAGTTCCACCTGCAGGCCGAAGACCTGGAGCGGGCAATCACCCCCGAAGCCCGCGTGCTGCTGCTCAACACGCCACATAACCCGACAGGGGCCGTGCTGACGGCACCCGAGATCACCGCGATCGGCGAGATTTGCCGCAAGCACGACCTCTGGATCGTTTGCGACGAGGTCTACGAGCAGTTGATCTTCGAAGGCATCGGCTTCGCATCACCTTTCGACATGCCGGAACTGGCGGAACGCACGATCGTCGTTTCCTCCATCTCCAAGTCGCATGCCGCACCGGGTTTCCGCAGCGGCTGGGCCGCCGGTCCGGAGGAATTCTGCGAGAAGTTGTTGCCGGTTTCCGAGACCATGCTGTTCGGCGTGCAGCCCTTCATCGCCGACATGACGGCGATGGCGCTGTCCGAACAGTTCGATACGGCGGACGTGATGCGGGAGAACTATCGCCGTCGCGCGGCGATCGTCGAGAAGGCCTTCACCGGCAGCAATCTGGTGAAGCCGATGCCGCCCGAAGGTGGCATGTTCATCCTTCTCGATGTCACCGCGACCGGCCTCAACGGCGAGGAGTTTGCCTGGGAACTGCTGCGCGAGGAGAAGGTGGCGGTCATGCCCGGCACCTCCTTCGGTGACCAGGCGGCAGGCTTCCTGCGCATTTCGCTGACCGTGCCGGACGATGTGCTGGCAACGGCGATGGCTCGGGTTGGCGAGCTTGCGGGCCGTATCGCGACCCGCAACGCCGAAGCGCCGCTGCACGTTCGCTAAGCGTCACGCGTCTCTCTGCTTGGTCTGCCGGTTCACGGCATCCGAGGCGGTCTCGATGTCGTAAGGCATGGAATGTGTTCCGCCGCCATCACCGGCGTCGGCGACGCGCCCGCTCAGGTCGCTGGTGCCGTCGGCACCCCAGACCTTGCGTGCCTTGTTGAGGTCTTTCGATGTCGGATCGCCGCCCTGCTTGTGCGGCACCTCTCCGGTGCCTGAGCTTTTCGCAATGTCGGGTTCGCTGCCACCGAAGTTCGTCGGGCCGGAATTGATGTCCTTGTCTTCCATCGGATCCTCCTTGGGTTCAAGGGGAGAACCAGTGGGCTCCGGCATCGTTCCCGTTCAGCCGCGGCGGCGCTCCACATCATCAGTCGGCGGCGGTTCGAAGCCGAAGACACTGCGGCCGCCCCAGTCATGCGAGCGGTGGAACTCGCCGGCGATGATTTCCTTGAGGTCCGGACCCGTTACGTAACGCTCCAGCTGGCGGGCCTGGTCGTCCAGACGTCTGAGCGCCTGCATCTCCTCCTGCTGGCCGAGCCTTGCCTTGGAGACGGCTGATTTCATCACCCGGATCGTCTCGTCATAGACCCTGATCGGCACCGGAAAAGGCTCGCGATCCTTGCCGCCGTGGGCGAGCGAGAACCGCGCTGGGTCGGAGAAGCGGCACGGCGCACCATGCACCACTTCGGCGACCATGGCGAGCGCGCTGACCGTACGGGCGCCGACACCTGGCGTCAGCAGCAGTTGCTCGAAATCTTCCGGGCCCCGATCGGCGGCCGCCGCGAGCGTCCCGTGCAGCCGCCGCATGTTGACGTCTTCCTCGCGGACATCGTGATGCGTCGGCATGATGAGGTGCGGCAGCATCGGCTGCGCCGTCTCCTTTGTCTTCAAGCCCGGATCAAGTGCAATGACCTCGCGCACGATACGGTCCGGCCCAAGTGTCGCCAGGAGATCGAGCTGCCCTTTGCGCGAGGCTTCGGCGCGTTTGTCGGCAAGGTTGACGATCTCGCCCTGTCGGCGCCCCTCGATCGCGGCATGCGGCGAGTCGACGAAGCTGGTGATGCCTTCCGACAGCCAGTGGTAACGCCGCGCCTGCCGCCTGTCGCCATTCATGCCCTGCTGCACGACGACCCATTTGCCATCGTCAGTGACGATGAAGCCATGCAGGTAAAGGTCAAAGCCGTCCTGCACGGCAGCGCTATCGACCTTGGCGACCAGCCGGCTTGTCTGCGCCAGCGCGGATCCATCGATCCCGACGCGGTTGCCGATGGCGATCAGTTCGTTCGGGGTGGCCCGAGAATTCTTGCCGCGACCGCCGCAGACATGGATGCCGAGGTCCCCGGCCATCGGCGTCAGGCCGCGCTTCAAGGCGCCGATGACGCTGGTGGTGATGCCGGAGGAGTGCCAGTCCATGCCCATGACGGAGCCGAAGGACTGGAACCAGAAGGGATGCGCCAGCCGCCGCAGCAGTTCGTCACGCCCATATTCCATGACAATAGCCTGGGTGATGACCGCGCCGAGCTTGGTCATGCGCTCGCCGAGCCACCGGGGAACCCGGCCGCCATGAAGGGGAAGATCGGCACTGCCTGCGCGTTGAACCATCGCCCGATTATATACGGGCGGCAGCCCTCACGACAGCGAAAAGTTCTTCAAACGTTCCTGCAGGAGCGCAATGGTCGGCGCGTCGGCATTGGCGAAGGCGAACCGCAGATAGTCCTGCTGCTTTTCGCCGAAATAGACGCCGGGAATGCAGACGATACCGGCTTCCTTCGCAAGCTTCTCCGCCACTTCGACGGAGCTATGGCCCGCGAAGGGATGCCGCACGAAGGCGAAATAGGCGCCGATCGCATCAAGCTTCCAGTCGTTGACGGAGCGCATCACGGTCTTCAGGGCCTCGGCGCGGCGGCCGATCTCCTGGCGGTTCGTTTCCCGCCAATCGGCCAGCAGCGGCAGCGCCTGCGCCACCGCAGCCTGGGCCGCCCTCGGGGCGCAGATCTGCAGATTATCCATGATCTTCGCGATCTGTTCGACCGTCGCGGCACCCGCGGTGATCGCGCCCAATCGATGGCCGGGGATGCAGAAGGATTTCGAGAAGCTGTAGAGGCTGATCAGGGTCTCTTCCCATCCGGCCATGGAGAACAGTTCATGCGGCGCGCGTCCCGCTTCCGGCATGAAGTCGCGATAGGTCTCGTCGAGGATCAGCCAGATGCCTTTGTCCCGGCAGAGGTCGAAGATCGCGCGAAGCAGGTCCGGCGGATAGATGGCGCCGGTCGGGTTGTTGGGCGAGACAAGCGCGAGAGCGCGAACCTGAGGCGTGATGGCGGCATCGATCGCCGCAAGATCCGGCAGGAAGCCGCGTTGCGCCTGGCATGGAACGAAGGCGGTCCGAACGCCCATCATCGCCAGCGTGGTTTCGTGGTTGAAGTAGAAGGGCTCGGTCATCAGTACCGTGTCGCCGGCACCCGCCACCGTCATGGCGGCGCAGACGAAGGCCTGATTGCAGCCGGAGGTGATGTGGATGTTGCCCGCCCGAAGCTCAGCGGCATAGACTTGTGAAAGGTGCGCGGCATAGGCCTGGCGCAGCGACAGCTCGCCTTCGATCGCGCCGTAGCCGGTAAACCCGGTCGAGGATCCTGTCTCCCCCAGGAGCCTCAGCATCTCCGGATGGGCCGGATATCCCGGAACCGCCTGTGAAAGGTCGATCAGCGGACCATGGGTTCCGCGGTAGGCCCTGCCCCAGGCGGCAACGGCGGGAACGGGAGGCGGCGAGAGCTTTTCGACAACGGGATTGAAGGAGGACATCGATATTCCGGAGATGCGATTGATTTGTCCCCCTTGTTGATCAGATTATTGGGATACGCAAGGAGAACCGATATGGCGAATGATACGCCTTTGGACGATGGGCAGCCGGAGGACTCAAAGCTCACGCGCACGAAGCGCCAATGGGCCGAGCAAGGCAAGTTCCTCACCGGCCGCATCACGAGGCCTGAAACGGACCGCCTGCCGCCCGGCCAGCACCTGGTGAAGAACTGGCCGGTGCTTGATCTTGGCCAGCAGCCGCGCGTTCCCACTACCCAGTGGAAGCTCGACGTGCGCGGGCTCGTCAACAACCCGATCACCTTCGACTGGGCTGCCTTCAACGCCCTGCCGCAGAGCGAGACGCGCTCCGACATCCACTGCGTCACGACCTGGTCGCGCTACGACAACAACTGGAAAGGCGTCGCCACCCACGACCTTCTGGACGCGGTCGACCCGAAGGACGAGGCGGTTGCGGTGATGTTGACGAGCTACGACGGCTACACCACCAACCTGCTGCTCGCCGACTTCGCGTCGCCGGACGCGATCATCGTGCATTCATGGGAAGGGCAGCCGCTCACCGAGGAACACGGCGGGCCGGTACGGCTCGTGGTGCCGCATCTGTATTTCTGGAAAAGCGCCAAATGGCTGCAGCGGATCGAGTTCCTCAGCCGTGACCAGGCCGGCTTCTGGGAAAAGAACGGGTACCATATGCGCGGCGACCCTTGGGCCGAACAGCGCTATGACGAGGATTGAGAAGGGACGGATGAGGGGCAACCTTGCGCGGTGCCCCTCATTTGCTTTCAGATCAGCTTCTCCAGCGTCACCGGCAACTCGCGGACCCGCTTGCCCGTGGCGTGGAACACGGCATTGGCGATCGCCGGGGCAACGCCGACGATACCGACTTCGCCGACACCCTTGCCGCCCAAGGCTGACGCGTTGTAATCCGGCACCCCGACCGAAATGACCTGGATATCCGGGACATCGGCATTGGTCGGCACGAGATAGTCGGCAACATTGTTGTTGACGGTGCGCCCGTTGCGCATGTCGACCAACCCCTCTTCCAGAAGAGCCTGGCCGATGCCCATGATGATGCCGCCACGCCATTGGCTTTCCACCATACGCGGATTGTAGAGCCGGCCGCAGTCAAATGCCGAGACCATGCGCGACAGGCGCACGGTACCGAAATCCTCGTCCACCCGGACCTCGGCAAAGTGGGCGCACCAGCTGTGCATGGAGTATTCGCCCATGGTCGGTCCTTCCACCTTGGCCATGGTGGTCCAGGCTTGGCGCTGGTCTTCCATGCTCGCGCCATCCGGCAATGTGTTGCGACGGATTTCGAGGACATCGCGGCCGAGCGACTGCATCAGTTCCGGCAGGGTGAGCGACGGGCCCTCCCCTCCCACAGATACCCGTCCACCGCTAAAGGTCAGCGTATTGGCGCCGGTATCGCGCAGCGGCGAGTTTGGCTCGCTGAGCGCGAGCCCGATCAGTTCGTCGCGGGCAGCTGACGCCGCCTTGTGGACGGCGCCCAGGATCGAACCGGCGAGCATCGAGCCGCCCGCAATCGCCGAGCCCGGCATGCGGGAATCGCCAAGATGCACCTCGACCTGATCGACAGGCACGCCGAAGATCTCGGCCGCCGTCTGCGCCAGGATCGTATAGGTGCCCTGGCCCATGTCGATCGCACCGCTGACAACTTCGACCCGGCCATTGCCGAGGATGCGGATCATCGCCTCGCTCGGTGCCTGGATCACCGGGAAGGTGCCGCAGGCCATGCCCCAGCCAATCAGTGTGCGGCCGTCCCTCATCGAGCGCGGCGCGTGATTTCGCTTCGACCAGCCGAAGGCCTCTGCACCCTCGGTCATGGCCTCGCGAAGGCGGCGCGTCGACCATGGCTTGCCTGACTGGTAGTCGCGGTCGGCATAGTTTTTCAGCCGAAGCTCCAGCGGATCCATGCCCAACTGTGCGGCAAGCTCATCCATCGCGGTCTCGATGCCAAACGCGCTCGGGTTCTTGCCTGGGCCACGCAGGGCGCCGGGTGTCACCGTGTTGACCGGCACGACCCGATGTTCGCTCGAAAGATTCTCGACCTTGTACATGATGGGCGTCGCCGCGCCCGTCTGCTCGGGCCAGACGCCATAGGTCGAGGTTTCGCTGGCGCCGCGATGTACGATCGCCTGCAGCACGCCGTCTTTCGTTGCGCCGAGCTTGATCGTTTGGCGGGTTGCCGCGCGTCCACCGTAACCGGTGAAGTTCTGCGGACGCGTCAACGCCAATTTGACCGGCCGACCGAGCTTGCGCGCCGCGAATGCGGCAACGGCACCATGCGCCAGCGCCGCGCCCTTGGAACCGAAACCGCCGCCGATGAAGGGCGAAATCAGGTGGACGTTTTCAAACGGCAGGCCGAACCATTCGGCATAGGATCGGGCCATGCCGTGCGACCATTGGCTCGGCTCCCATACGGTCAGCTGGTCGCCATCCCACTTTGCAGTGAGCCCATGCGGCTCCATCGCCACATGGTATTCCCGCGGTGTCTTGTATTCGGCCTCGACCTTGACCGGTGCGGCGGCATAGGCGGCTTCCGCATCGCCCCAACTGGCGCTGAGATGCTCCAGCAGATTGCCTTCACCGGCATTGGGATCATCAAGGCTCGCCACATGCGGAGCCTCTTCATAGGTCACCCGGATCAGCTTGGCGGCCGCAACGGCCTGTTCCCGGCTTTCCGCAATCACGGCCGCGACCGGCTCGCCATTGTAACGGACCTCACGCGACAGCGGGTAATAAGGTTCGTCCGGGCGATTGCCGCCCCAGTCGGTCGCGACACGCATGCCGAAGTCATCCTCGGGCGTCAGCACCAGGAGAACGCCAGGCGAAGCGAGCGCTGCCTGCGCGTCGACCGAAACCACCCGACCCGCAGGGATGGTGCTCGGCACGAGCACGCCATGGGCCAGATTCTCCACCGGGTGTTCGAGCGCGTATTTCGCCGCGCCGGTGACCTTGAGATCACCTTCAAAACGCGTCTGGCGTCCGCCCACGACGCCGTCGGAGGAATCACCGAATTTTCGAGGTGCCATGATGGTCATGCGAGGTCTCCCAGGCTTGGAGCCAGTTGAAGGATGGCGCGCGCAACGACGCGCGGCGCAAGCTCGATCTTGTAGGCGTTGTCGCCGTGGCTGACGGCGCCTTCCATGGAGAGCCGGCTCGCGCTGCGCACGAGATCCGCATCCAGCGCCTTGCCAATGAGGGCCTGTTCCACCGCAAGCGCCCGCCACGGCTTGGTGGCGACGCCGCCCAAGGCAACGCGGATATCGCTCACGGTCCGACCGTCCGCCTCGAGCTCCAGCCCGACGGCGGCACTGGCTGCTGCAAATTCATAAGACTGGCGATCACGAACCTTGAGATAGACCGACTGCCGGGCCGCAACCGAAGCCGGAACGGTGAGGCCGCGAATGATCTCGCCCGGCTGCAGAAGCGTTTCCCGCTCCGGCGCCTCGCCATAAGGCAGGAAGAAGTCATCCACCGGCACCTGCCGGGTACCGAGATCCACCACCGCGTCAAAGGCCGCAAGTGCGACCGCAAGATCACCAGGGTAGCTCGCGATGCATTTTTCGCTGGTGCCGAGGACGGCGTGGTTGCGGGTCACGCCACCCAAGGCCGAACAGCCGGAACCCGGCGCACGCTTGTTGCAGGCGGGGAAGGCTTGAGGATCCCGAAAGTATGCGCAGCGTGTCCGCTGCAGCAGGTTTCCGCCGATCGTGGCCATGTTGCGAAGCTGCGCCGAGGCGGCCAGCGACAGGGACTGCGCGACAACCGGAAACTGCGTCTTGACCTCAGGATGATCGGCAACGGCGCTCATGGTCGCAAGCGCACCGATCGTCAGGCCGCCCTCGCCGACATTGATCGTATCGAGCCCGGCAAGACGGGTGATATCAACCACCGTATCCGGCTCGGTGACGCCGCATTTGGCGAGGTCGAGAAGGGTCGTCCCGCCGGCCAGCAACATGGCGCCCGCTTGCTGCGCGGCACGGCTTGCCTCTTCCGCGGAGGCGGCGCGAAGGTAGGAGAAGTCTTTCATCACGCCATCTCCGCCGCTTCGCGCACCGCCGTGACGATGCTGTTATAGGCGCCGCACCGACAGAGATTGCCGGACATGTATTCGCGAATCTCTTCGTCGGATCCGGCATGGCCTTCCCGGATGCAGGCAACCGCCGACATGATCTGGCCTGGTGTGCAATAACCGCACTGGAAGGCGTCATGCTCGATGAAGGCGGACTGCACCGGATGCAGTTCGCCATTCGGACCGGCCAGTCCCTCGATCGTCGTCACCTGCCGCCCTTCAGCCTGGGCCGCGAGCGTCAGGCAGGAGAGGACGCGCTTGCCATCGACATGGCAGGTGCAGGCGCCGCACTGGCCCTGGTCGCAACCCTTCTTGGTACCGGTGAGGCCAAGGTGTTCGCGAAGCGCGTCGAGCAACGTGACGCGCGGCTCGACATCCAGGTCATGGCGCTGGCCATTGATGTCGAGCGTGAGATGAATCGTTCGTGTCATGAAAGCTCCTGCTATCGTCACGAGTATGGATTATCGAAAGTCTACAAGGGCTGGCCGAGGCTCGGCCGGACGCTATATCGGTCTTGGTCGTGGGACGCGCCGCGCGAATTCGGCATGACATTCCCCAAACTTCTGGATTAAGAAGTTGAAGGCACTCCGGATAAACGGAGGAGCCTCCGGTTAAGTTAACGGCTTGCAGGTTTTCGTCAAGCCCCCGTTTCCATGGGAGTCAGAATTGGCCGCGGCCGAGCCAGACACAGCCACATCCGCACCGCCGAAGCTTCGGGCAGACGCGCGCCGCAATCGGCAGAAACTGATCGAGGTGGCAGCACTGGCATTCGCGGATAACGGCGCGGAGGCTTCGCTGGAAGACATCGCCAAGCGCGCGGGCGTCGGCATCGGCACGCTCTATCGGCACTTCCCGTCCCGCGAGCACCTGGTGGAAGTGGTCTATCGCCGCGAACTGGAGGCCATGGCCGGCGCGGCGGCGGAACTTTCCGAAAAACATCCGCCCGATGTGGCGCTCGAAGAATGGATGCGCCGCTTCGTGAGCTTCATGGCGACGAAGCGCGGCATGTCGAACAGCCTGCGCATCCTGATGACTTCGCACGGCTCGATGTTTGCAGAAAAGTTCGGCCATGTGAGGGGCGCGCTGGAAACGCTGCTCGTGGCAGCGCGAGACACGGGCGCTGTCCGCGGCGATGTCGATGCGGCGGATGTCATGAATGCCTTAACCAGTATCTACTCTATTCCCGACACGCCGGAATGGCGCGAGCGCTCCCACCGTCTGATCACCCTGCTGATGGACGGGCTGCGCTGCGTCAAATAGGCTGACGCTCCACTCGTTTTCCCATCCAGGCAGTTATCAATGACGCTCCAGGACATTGTGCAGGCCATCGTCGACAAGGCTCAAGGCCGAGATCGCTTTATCGTCGCCATCGCCGGCCCGCCGGGCTCGGGAAAATCGACGCTGGCGGATGCGTTGCGCGAGGCGCTGACCCGGCAAGACGAGACGGCTGAAGTGCTGCCGATGGACGGCTTTCACATGGATAATGCCGTGCTTGAAGCTCGCGGGCTGCTGTCGCGCAAGGGCGCCCCCGAGACGTTCGACGTCCGTGGCCTGATCGATATCCTGCAGGCCGTGCGCGCCGCAAAAGAGGAGGTGCTGGTTCCGGTCTTCGACCGTTCTCGAGAAATCGCCATCGCCTCCGCTCGACCAATCTCACCCGACACCCAAATCGTGCTCACAGAAGGCAATTACCTGCTGGTGGATCAGGAACCATGGTCGCGTGCAGCACCGCTGTTCGACCTGACGATCCTGCTTGCACCATCCGAGCCGGTGCTTCGCGAACGGCTTCGGGCGCGCTGGGTCCACTATGGGCTGGACGAGGCCGGCATCACCTGGAAGCTCGACGGAAACGACCTTCCGAACGGGCGCTTCGTGCTCAAGCATTCCCGCACGCCGGATATCCGCATCGAGACCTTCTGAACCCGCTCAGATCTCGGCGAGCGCCTTGAAGGTCTCGGCGAAGGTGGACGACTTGCGGTAGAAGACGGGAGGACTGCCAATGGGCGACGGAACCGTCACCATCTGGCCCCCGTCATAGACCTCACCCGTCCAGACATGCACCCACGTCTCGCCTTCCGGCAAATAAACCGGACGCTCCGCCTGCGCCGCCTGCCAGACCGGCGCCACGAGCAGGTCACGGCCGTAAAGGTAGGCATCCTGGATGGCATAGGTCCGGCGGTCATGCTCATGGTGCAGGAAGAGCGGCCGCTGCACCGGCAGGCCAAGGGTTGCGGCCTCCTTCGACAGGGTCTTCAGGTAGGGTGCCAGATGCACGTAGATCCGCGTCATCCGGGCGAAATGCGAAAGCACCTCAGGGTCCTGGTCGATCTGGATGTTGTCGCGTGGGCGATTGCCCTCGTGGGAGCGCATCACGGGCGTAAACGCTGCCATCTCGGCCCAGCGCATCAGCAGTTCCGGCGTGCGGACATTGCCGAACAGGCTCGTGTAACCGCCGATGTCGGAATGGTGGTAGGCGTTGCCGAGCAGGCCTGACGAAAGCGCGGCGCACATGACGGTGACGAGCCCGTCGTGGCGCGAGAAGTCCACCGACTGGTCGCCGCCCCACAAAAGCGGGCAATGTTTCTGCACCCCCGTGAAACCGGCGCGCATGAAGAACAGCGCTTCGCCCGTCTTGCCTCGGCTCGCCACCGCCTTGGCGTTGACTTCCGCCCAGAGCGTCGGCCAGGCATTGTGCATCAGCTTTGCGTCGATGCCGTTTCCGAGTTCGACGTCGATCGGCAGGTATTCGCCGAAATCGGCCATCCAGCCGGAAAGGCCATAGTCCAGCATCCGCCGCCCGATCACCTCCTCGGCAAACCATTCGGCTGCTTCGGGATTCGTGAAGTCGACAACGCCGCAATCGAACTCGCCGAAGTCGACGATCGCGGTGCGACCCAGCTGGTCCTTGGCGAAATAACCGGCCGCCTCGGCTTCCGGAAACAGCGAACCGTCGACGCAGAGATACGGGTTGACGTAGCCCAGGAAGCGGATGCCCTGCTCGTTGAGCTCAACGATCTTGTCGCGCAGGCCTGGATAACGCGTTTCGTTCGCCTGCCAGTCCCAGAACAGCCGCGACCCGAAGGATGTCTGGCGAATGCCGACCCAGTCCTCGCACCAGAGGCCAGACACCTGCACGCCCGCGGCCCGCATGGTTTCCAGCCGGGAGAACGAATTCATCCCGTCCTTGAGGCCAATGATTGCCCCGCGATAGACCCAGTCCGGCAATTCCGGCTGGCGGCCGAACCGCAGCGACAACTGCTCGACAAGTTCGATGAAGCTGGGCGCCGAGTGGAACTCGATCCGCTCCGGCACCGCCCAAACCTCGATCTCATGAAATGCCTCGCGGCGGAAATCAAAGACCGAGTAAGCAGTCGACTCGACATGCAGCGCATAACGGCGCGACGAGACATAGGTCGGCTGGGGATAGTTGGTGTTGTAGTAGTCGCCGCCGGCCTTCGCCATGTCCGACTTGAAGGTGATCTCCGTGGTCTTGTCGCGTCCGACCCCAGGTTCCGAGGTCCAAAGCGGGAAGCGGCGCCCGCGCATGTCGAAATAGGACATCTGCTCGCCGCCGCCCCAGACATGCTCGTCACCTTCCGCCTGGATGCGAATCCAGAAACGATTGATGCTGTTATCGAGCGAGCGGAAATGGATATGGGTACCGGCCAGCGTCATCTCGAGCCGCGGTGCCATTCCTTCCGCTTGCGAGAAGCTGATGCGGCTGCCTTCGACTGTCACGTGGCGCAGCGCACTGCGCTCGGTGATGTAGTCCTCGATCTCAAAGTTGCCGCGGTACATGTCCATGCGCTCCTGGCCATGACCGACGTAGATGGCAGGCGCGGCCGCCGAGTGGCGCAGCAGAACCCGGTCATCGAGAAGAAGCGAAAAACCGTCAGGCGTTGTTTGCAGCTGCATTTTGCGGGCACTCAGATCCATGGAGACTTACCTCAGGCGTGACACGTAGCGAGCCACGGCGTGGTCGAACCATGTACGGGAAACTTCCGCGACCGCGCCGTCCTGCGACTGGCTGGTTCGCAACACATGCGCGATCGGCGCGCCGGGCTTCTGCCCGAATTCCGGCGGCGCCCAGTCCGGCACCTGGTCGAGATCGATCCGGTCTTCCGCCCGCACGATCCAGAGATTGAGGCGTGTCCGGTAGAAGAGATAGAGCGACTCGGAAAGGTCCTCGGCGGCAATCACCGGCGCATAGGACCCGTCGAGCCAGATCTCTTCCAAAGCGGCGACCTGGCCGGACAGACGCCGGATGCGGCGGATGCGATGACCTTCCGGCGAAAAGCCGAAGCGGGGCAGGTCCTTCGGCTTGTCGAGCCGCGACACGTCGATGATTTCGGCCGTCGGCAGCCCACCGCCCTTGATGAGTTCGAGGCGGAACATGGCGTAGACGCTCGCCGGGTCGCTGACGGCGCGGATGTAGTTGCCCGACCCCTGCACCCGCTCGAGCAGGCCACGGTTCTGCAGTTCCGCCAAAGCCTTGCGCAGCGTGCCGATCGCGATACCGAGCTCTGCCGCCATATCCCGTTCGGGCGCAAGCTTTTCGCCATCCACCAGCCGGCCGGCGGCGATATCGCGCACCAAAAGCTCGGTGATCTGCAGATAGATCGGGAGGCTGCCCGGCCGGCTTTCCATTCGTGCGCGTCCCCTCCTCCAGGGCTTCCCAAAGAAAATTGATACATCATTGATCTACACATATCTGGGTGATATGCAAGAGACATGCGGGAGGCCGCGAGGAGGATTTTGATGACTGTTGTGCCCATTACGTCGCCCGATCTCGATGCAGCCGAGGTCTCCTGGTTTTCGGCCCTCTGCTCCGACGACTACGCCTATCTCGGCGTGCCGGACGACGCGCTGAAATCCAGCTGGGAGCATTGCTCTGACATTGTAAAGCGGGCCGAAGCACTGGGATTTCGCAACATCCTCTGCCCCTCCTCCTACCAGGTTGGTCAAGATACGCTGAGCTTCGTGGCAGCCGCCTCGCAGGTAACCAGCAAGATCAACATGCTCGCCGCCATCCGTTGCGGTGAGATGCAGCCGATCATGCTGGCCCGCACGGTCGCCACGCTCGACCACATGCTGAAAGGCCGGCTGACGCTCAACGTGATCAGCTCGGATTTCCCCGGCGAAGTCGCCGACAGCGCCTTCCGGTATCGCCGCAGCCATGAGGTGGTGCAGATCCTGCGCCAGGCCTGGACGCGCGATAAGATCGATCACGAAGGCGAGATCTACACCTTCAAGGGCGTCACCACGGAGCCGGCACGGCCATACCAGCAGAATGGCGGTCCACTGCTTTATTTCGGAGGGTATTCGCCGGATGCACTGGAACTCTGCGGCGCCCAATGCGACGTCTACCTGATGTGGCCGGAAACGAAGGACCAACTCGCCGAACGGATGAAGGCCGTCCATGCACGGGCCGAGGCGCATGGCCGCACGCTCGATTACGGCCTGCGCGTCCACATGATCGTGCGTGACACGGAACAGGAAGCCCGCGAATATGCCGAGCACCTCGTCTCCAAGCTTGATGACGAATACGGCCAGTTGATCCGGGCCCGCGCCCATGACAGCAAGTCGCTCGGCGTCTCGCATCAGGCAAAGGCGCGCGAACTTGCCGACAAGTTCGGTTATGTCGAGCGGCATCTGTGGACCGGCATCGGCCGTGCCCGCTCCGGCTGCGGCGCCGCGCTCGTCGGCTCGACGGACCAGGTCCTGTCGCAGATCGAGGAATACCAGAAGATGGGCATCCGCGCCTTCATCTTTTCCGGTTACCCGCATCTCGACGAAGCCGAACATTTCGGCCAGAAAGTTCTGCCACAACTGAAAACCTGCTCGCTGCCGCACGCCTATGGCCGCGTTCCGACTGAAACTCCCGCAACGCCGCTCGGCACAGGAAAACGTCACTGATGACTTCTACCCAGATTGATCGCGTCGCACTTTCGCCAGAACTCGAACTGAGCCGCCTCGTCTACGGCATGTGGCGCATCGGCGACGATGCCGACACCTCGCCCAGGCACGTGCAGGCCAAGATCGAAGCCTGCCTCGAGCAGGGCATCACCACGATGGACCATGCGGACATCTATGGTGGCTATACAGCCGAAGCGATCTTCGGCGCAGCCCTCAAGCAGGCGCCACAGCTGCGCGACCAGATGGAAATCGTCACGAAATGCGGCATCGTCGCGCCGGCCGGCCGACATTCCGCGGTGCGCGGCAAGCACTATGATACGAGTGCCGAGCACATCAACGCCTCGGTCGAAGCCTCACTGCGTGATCTCGCCGTCGACCGTATCGACCTGCTGCTGATCCACCGGCCGGACCCGTTCATGGATCCGGACGTCACCGGCCCGGCACTCGATGCACTCGTTGCCTCCGGCAAGGTGCGCGCGGTCGGCGTTTCCAACTTCCGTCCCTGGGATTTCTCGCTGCTGCAGTCGTCCATGGAAAGCGAACTGGTGACCAACCAGATCGAAATGAGCCTGATGGAAACCAGCGCCTTCACCAATGGCGATCTCGCCTACCTGCAGGAGCGCGCGATCGCTCCCATGGCATGGTCGCCACTTGGTGGCGGTTCGCTCTTCAAGAACGCCGGCCTGATGTCGATCCTTGAAGGCGTTGCCGGCGAACAGGGCGTCGATGCCACCGCTGTTGCCGTTGCCTGGCTTCTGGCCCACCCGGCCGGCATCCTGCCGGTGCTCGGCACCAACAACCTCGACCGCATCAGGAAGATTGGTGAAGCAGCCCGCCTGACGATCGACCGCCAGACCTGGTTCGAACTCTATTCCGCAGCCATCGGGAAGGAAGTTCCATGACGATTGCCGTCGAAACGGTGGGGGCAAGCGAGCATGTCTTCGTGCCGGATACCTCCACCGCGAAGCACTACCGCAACGCCCTCGGCACCTTCACCACGGGCGTGGCGGTCGTGACGGTGAAAACCCCGAACGGGCCGATCGGCATGACGGTGAACAGCTTCACCTCGGTGTCTCTCGATCCTCCGCTGGTTCTCTGGTCTCCGGCCAAAAGCTCCTCCCGCTACGCGGCCTTCATGGCCGCCGATCACTTCGCCATTCATGTCCTGAGCGCGGAACAGGATCTCATCAGCACCCGGTTCACGCGCGGCGGGCTCGGCTTCGACGACCTGCCCTGGCAGGAAAACAGCGAGGGCGTGCCGGTGATCCAAGGAACGCTTGCCCGGTTCGAATGCGCGCTTGCCAACCGGCACGACGCTGGGGACCACACGCTGATCCTCGGCCGGGTGCTGCGGGCCGCGCACCGGGAGGGCGAGCCGCTCTGCTTTTCGCGTGGCACCTTCGGCCGCTTCCAAAGCCACTAAACATTTGACCGACGCAGGCGGAGCAGATTAGGCAGGTGAGACACCCTACCGAAACAGGCTCTCCATGACGATCATCAGACCTGACATCAGCGCCCGTGCTGCGGCAGCGCCACGCAGTGGCATCGGCGAAATCGTGACCTATGCGCGCGGACGCGAAAACCTGATGCCGCTCTGGATCGGCGAAGGGGACCTGCCGACACCCGACTTCATCACCCGCGCCGCAAGTGACGCACTGCTCGCCGGCGAAACCTTCTATACCTGGACGCAAGGCATCCCGGCGCTTCGCGAAGCGATCGTGCGCTACTACGCACGGCACTACGGCCGGGAATTGTCAGTCGACAACATCTACGTCACCGGCTCCGGCATGCAGTCGATCGTGCTGGCAATCCAGACCGTTGCCTCTTCCGGTGACGAGATCATCTACCTCTCACCTGCCTGGCCCAATGTCGTGAACGCCATGACGGTGGCGGAAGCAAAGCCTGTGACGGTGGAACTCGGATTTACCGACGGCCGCTGGGTGCTGGATGCCGAGCGGCTGGAAGCGGCCGTCAATTCGAAAACCCGCGCCCTGTTCATCAACTCCCCGTCCAACCCGACAGGATGGACCGCAACGCTGGACGACCTGAAGGCGGTGCTCGAGCTTGCCCGCAAGCATGGCCTCTGGATCATCGCCGACGAGATCTACGGCCTCTACCACTTCAACGGCGGCCGAGCGCCATCCTTCATGGATGTCATGGAGCCGGATGACCGGATCATCTTCGCCAACTCGTTTTCCAAGAACTGGTGCATGACCGGCTGGCGCGTGGGCTGGATGGTGGCGCCGGCGGAAACGGGCCAGACGCTCACCAACCTCATCCAGTATTCGACCTCCGGTGTCGCCCAGTTCATGCAGCAGGGTGCGATTGCCGCCCTCGACCACGGCGATGACTTCATTCGCACCAACATCGAACGCGCCCGCACCTCGCGCGACATCCTCTGCGACGCACTGATCGCGACGAACCGGGTCGAGACGCGAAAGCCGGATGGCGCGCTTTATGCCTTCCTGAAGATCGACGGCGTCGCCGACAGCCGCGCCGAAGCCTTCCGCATTGTCGATGAGACGGGTGTCGGTATGGCGCCGGGCACGGCGTTTGGACCGGGGGGCGCGGCCTTCATGCGCGCCTGCTATCTGCGCGATCCGGGCCAGATCGAAGATGCCGCCCAACGCTTGAGCGATTATATCCGCCGGCGCTGAAACGACTGAGGGGCCCGAAGGCCCCTCTTTTCATGTCTACTCTTCAAAGTCCTCAGCCACCGGCGCCGGCCGGCTGCCCGAGATGATCTCGCGCTTGCCGACATGGTTGGCAGCACCAACCAGGCCCTCCTTTTCCATCCGCTCGACGAGCGAGGCGGCACGGTTGTAGCCGATCGACAGGCGGCGCTGGATATAGGAGGTCGAGCACTTGCGGTCCTTCATGACAACCTTCACGGCCTTCTCGTAAAGATCGTCGCTGTCGTCACCGCCCATGGCGCTCTTGTCGAACACCGCTTCCTGCGAACCCTCGTCCTCCTCGGCGCTTTCTTCATCCTCGGTCACGGTGCCGAGATAATCCGGGCGACCTTGCGTCTTGAGGTGGCGCACGACGAGTTCGACTTCCGCATCCGACACGAAAGGACCATGAACGCGCGAGATGCGCCCGCCGCCGGCCATGTGCAGCATGTCGCCCTGGCCGAGCAGCTGTTCGGCGCCCATTTCGCCGAGGATGGTGCGGCTGTCGATTTTTGACGTGACCTGGAAGGAAATGCGCGTCGGGAAGTTTGCCTTGATCGTGCCGGTGATGACATCGACCGAGGGACGCTGCGTCGCCATGATCAGGTGGATGCCCGCAGCACGGGCCATCTGCGCCAGACGCTGGATCGCGCCTTCGATCTCCTTGCCGGCGACCATCATCAGGTCGGCCATCTCGTCGACGATGACGACGATGTAAGGCATCGGCGACAGGTCAAGTTCCTGTTCCTCGTAGACGATCTCGCCAGAGCTGCGGTCGAAGCCGGACTGCACGCTGACGGTGATCACCTCGCCCTTTTCGCGAGCCTGCGCGGCACGCTGGTTGTAGCCGTCGATGTTGCGAACGCCAAGACGCGACATCTTGCGATACCGGTCTTCCATCTCGCGCACGGCCCATTTCAGCGCCAGCACCGCCTTCTTCGGATCGGTTACGACCGGGGTCAGCAGGTGCGGGATGCCGTCATAAACGGAGAGCTCCAGCATCTTCGGATCGATCATGATCAGGCGGCATTCTTCCGGACGAAGCCGGTAGAGCAGCGACAGGATCATGGTGTTGATGGCAACCGACTTGCCCGAGCCGGTAGTACCGGCAACGAGCAGGTGCGGCATCTTCGCAAGTTCAGCGATGACAGGCTCACCGCCGATCGTCTTGCCAAGGCAGAGCGCCAGGCGCTGCTTGGTTTCCCAATAGTCCTCGCACTCGATAAGCTCACGGAAATAGACGGTTTCGCGGGTGGCGTTCGGCAATTCGATGCCGATGACATTGCGGCCGGGCACGACTGCGACACGTGCCGAGAGCGCCGACATGGAGCGGGCGATATCGTCCGAGAGGCCGATCACGCGGGAAGACTTGACGCCAGGTGCCGGCTCGAACTCGTAAAGGGTAACCACCGGGCCCGGGCGGACATCGATGATCTCGCCGCGAATGCCGAAGTCCTCCAGCACGCTTTCCAGAAGACCGGCGCTCTGCTGCAGGGCGTCCGGCTGCAGCGCCTGGCCCCGTTCGCCCTGCGGTTCCTGCAGGAGCGAGATCGGCGGGAATTCGTACTCGGCGACATTCGGACGAACGCTGCGGGCGCGGCTTGGAGCGGGTTGCGGCTGGGCGATCGAAACGGGCGCCGGGGTCGGAATGGTCGCGACGGGCGTTGGAGCTTCAACCGGTGCCACGACGGCGGGTGCAGGCGCGACGACGGCTGCAGCCGGCATGGCAGCAACGACAGGCTCGGGCGTTGCCGTCAGGGCAGGACTGGGCCGCGCGGTAACCTGAGGGCGCGGCGACGCTGCAACCACGACCGGGCGTGCAGCGACCTTGCGCGGCACCTCGCGATAAAGGGCAGTCACCGGCGCGCCCGGCTGGTGAACAACCGCCTGCGGGACGAACTTCGCCCGTGCCACTGGCGTCTCGGCGACACCCGGGCCTTCCAGTTCGAAAGGCATGGCCTCCCAGAAGGCGAAGTCGGAGATCGCGATATCGTGGCGCGGTGCGGCAACAACCGACGGCTCCACAACAGATGCAGGCGTTACCGGCGCAGCGACGATCGGTGCAGGCGCTACCGGCGCGGCCATTGCTGATTCAGGATCCGGCTGCGGCGGCACGAATCTCTTCACCTCCGGCGCATGGTAGCGCATGGTCGCTGCCAGCCGCTGCAGGCCGGTGATCTGCTCCAGCGGATCAACAGGCGCCGGCGCCGAATCGATGACCGGTGCCGAGGGCGCAACCTGGGGAACCTCCTGTGGGGGAATCACCTCGATGGGTTCGACGACGGCTTCCACGAGGCGGGCGGCCGCCTGCTCCAGCGGAACGCGCCCACCGTTGTTCTTACGGCCGAGCACGCTTTCCGGCGTGCGTGTGAAACGCACGTTCGGCGCAAGGCGGAAGGCCGCCTGCCACGGCGCCTGCTCCAGAACCGGCTGGTTAAAATCCGCCAAGCTCTGCGGGCGCGGGGGTTGCGGCGCCATCTCGACTCCATCGTCGCTGGCGCCCGCATTGTCGGAACTCTGGGGGAGATTATGGCGTGTGAACTGCATGAGAACCGTACGATGAACAAGGAGGGTACATTAGGACATGAAGTAGAAAATAAAGGTTAACTGGTCCTTTCCAGCGCCCCATCGCGGGACGAATCCCACCGCTCATTTCCCAGCCGCTTGCCAAGCATGCTGCACTGCGTCATTCCTATAAGAATGCCTGCGCCCGATCTCACCATCCTGGTCATCGATGAAAATGCCATCCGTGCTTCCATCATCGAGGAAGGGCTGCGGGAGGCCGGTTACAACCACGTTACGGTGGTTCAGGAAGTCAACGGAATTGCCCGCATCATCGAAACGGCGAAGCCGGATGTGATCGTCATCGATATCGAGAATCCGAATCGCGACATGATGGAGCATCTGTTCCAGCTCACCCGCACCGTCAGCCGGCCGATCGCCATGTTTGTCGATCGCTCCGATACAGCGCTCATTGAAGCAGCGATGGAGGCTGGCGTTTCGGCCTATGTGGTCGATGGTCTGAAAAAAGAGCGGGTCAAGGCCATCCTCGACATGGCCGTACACCGCTTCAACGCCTTCAGCCGCCTGCAGCGGGAACTGGCGGAGGCAAAATCGGCGCTGGAGGAGCGCAAGATCATCGAGCGCGCCAAGGGCATTCTGATGAAGATGCGCGGGCTCTCCGAAGAGGAGGCCTTTGGGCTGCTGCGCCAGACCGCGATGAACGAAAAGAAGAAGATGTCGGATATCGCCCAAAGCGTCGTCACGGCCGCTGGGTTGTTGATGTGATGGCGATGAGCAAGTGGTCCGGAGGAAACCGGAAGTGATGAACATGAACGAAGCCGGATCCAGTCTTGGGGCGCCATCCCGTATCGCGGGCACGGAGCCAAAACTGCTGCGCGCCGGCTTCATACCGCTGGTCGATGCCTCAGTACTGATCGCCGCGGCGGAGTTCGGCTTTGCCGCGCGCGAAGGACTGACGCTCGATCTGGTGAAGGATGTCTCCTGGGCAAATGTGCGCGATCGCCTCGCCTTCCGGCAGTTCGACATCGCCCACATGCTCTCCCCCATGCCGGTTGCCGCGCAACTGGGGCTCGGCTCCAACCCCTCCCCGACGATCACGCCTTTCTCGCTCGGTCGCGGCGGCAATGCCATCACCTTGTCGACCCGGTTGTTCGAGCGGATGCAGCAGGTTGGCGGGATTGCCGAAACCGCGACGGCGCTGGAAAACGCGCAGGCGCTGGCGGCGGTGATCGCAGCAATGAAAGAGCAAGGTGAACCGCTGCCGACCTTCGGCGTGACCTACCCGTTCTCCTCCCACAATTATGAATTCCGCTATTGGCTGGCGGCCGGCGGCATCCATCCCGACCGGGACGTGAAGCTTGTGGTCGTGCCGCCGCCGATGACATCCGACGCATTGGCAGCTGGCGCAATCGACGGGTTCTGCGTTGGCGCGCCGTGGAACATGGTGGCGTCGGAGCGTGGCGTCGGCCGCATCGTTGCCGCCAAGCAGGACATCTGGCCATCCGCCCCGGAAAAGGTGGTCGGCATGCGGCCGGATTGGGCGGAAAACCATCCCCAGACGGTGGCGCGCCTGGTCACCGCCCTCGACGCTGCAGCCCGCTGGTGCGACAACCCGGATAATCGTGATGCGCTGGCTGAGGCGCTTGCAGATCAGCGTTTCCTCGCCGCGCCGGTTCACATCATCCGCCAGGTGCTCGCCGGTGAGTTCAGCCTTGACGCCAAGGGCAACCGGCGGGTCATCCCGAACTACTTCCAGTTCCACGAAGGCCACGCCAACTACCCCAAGCCCGGGCATGCCTTGTGGATCTATAGCCAGATGATCCGTTGGGGCCAGGCGGAAGGGAGTGAAAAGGGCATGGCCGCGGCTGCGGGTGCCTACCGGCCGGACCTTTATCGTGCCGCCTTGGGCACGGGACCCGCGGTTGATGATCTCTCAACAGAAGGTGCGGATGTATCTGACGCCTTCATGGACGACCATGTCTTCGATCCGTCCGCTCTTTCGGCTTATGTCGAGGGCTTCTCCGTACGCACGAAACCTGGCCTCCCAACCTCTCCTGACGAAGCCTGAAGCTTACCCTCCTGCACATCCTTTGCGCGCCGCAGAAGATGCAGACGCTCATCGTTTTTGCATATTTTTCGGATGCCGAATTTGAAGGCATTATGAGAGTCGCACCATTTATCTAGTCCCCGCAGTCACTTAGGTCGTCACCACCAACTTGGCACACCCTTTGCAAGGTTGACCCTGCACCGGTCAATGGCGACTGGGGCAGATAGGCGCGGCATAAGCGCCTGCAAAAGACACCGACGTCGTAAGGTTTTTGCTGTCCGGGATCCTCCCTCCCGCAGACGCAATCTCCGAGCGGCGTTTTTTTGTGCCTGAAAACCAGCCAGAGCGAAGCTGGCAGCAGAGGGAACCTGCGCATGACGATGAATTTCAAGAGCGGCCTTTCCCGCCGCAGCATGCTCAAGACCACCACCACCGCAGCCCTCGTCGGCGCGGTCAAGACAGCCTTTCCCTCCGGCGCCCTTGCTGCGGGGCCCGGCCCGGAAGTGAAAGGCGTCAAGCTCGGCTACATCGCGCTCACTGATGCTGCGCCGCTGATTGTCGCTAAGGAAAAAGGCCTTTTTGAAAAACATGGCCTGCCGGAGGTCGAGGTTGCCAAGCAGGCGTCCTGGGGTGCCACCCGCGACAACCTCGTGCTTGGCGGCGCCGCGAACGGCATCGACGGCGCGCATATCCTCTCGCCGCTCCCCTACCTCGTGCACACCGGCCGGGTGACGCAGAACAACAAGCCGGTGCCGATGGCGATCCTGGCGCGCCTCAACCTCGACAGCCAGGGCATTTCGGTCGCGAAAGAATATGCCGATACAGGCGTGCAGCTCGACGCCTCGAAGCTGAAGGCTGCCTTCGAGAAAAAGAAGGCCGAGGGGAAGGAAATCAAGGCCGCCATGACTTTCCCCGGCGGCACGCACGACCTCTGGATCCGCTACTGGCTCGCCGCCGGCGGTATAGATCCGAACACCGATGTCTCGACCATCGTCGTACCGCCGCCGCAGATGGTGGCCAACATGAAGGTCCGCAACATGGACGTCTTCTGTGTTGGCGAGCCGTGGAATGAGCAACTCGTCAACCAGAACATCGGCTTCACCGCCGCCACCACGGGCGAGCTCTGGAAGGGGCATCCGGAAAAGGCGCTCGGCCTGCGCGCCGATTGGGTAGAGAAGAACCCGAATGCCGCGAAAGCCCTGCTGATGGCCGTGATGGAGGCCCAGCAGTGGTGCGAAAGCATGGACAACAAGGTGGAGATGGCTGAGATCCTCGGTCGCCGCCAGTGGTTCAACGTTCCGCCAAAGGATGTGCTCGGGCGCCTGAAGGGCGACATCAACTACGGCAACGGGCGCAACGTGAAGGGCACCGACCTCTTCATGAAGTTCTGGCGCGACCAAGCCTCCTACCCCTTCAGGAGCCATGACAGCTGGTTCATCGCGGAAAACATCCGCTGGGGTTACCTGCCCGCAGATACCAACATCAACGCGTTGATCGGCGCAGTAAACCGCGACGACATGTGGCGCGAGGCTGCCAAGGATCTGGGGATCGCCGCCGCCGACATCCCCGCCTCGTCCTCGCGCGGCAAGGAGACCTTCTTCGACGGCAAGGTCTTCGATCCGGAAAACCCATTCGCCTATCTCGACAGCCTGTCGATCAAGGCCGCCTCCTGATTCCCCACCTCCGGCGCGCTCCCTGGGGTGTGCCGGCTTTTTCCATTTCGAACGGAGCGTGCTGATGTCCGCCCTCGCAAAACAACCGAAGCTCGCCGCAGTCACCGCGGCAAATCCTAAAGCCACCGTCGTGCCGTTCTCCGGCAGGCAAGTCCGCAAGATCAACCTCAGGCACCTGGGCGCCACCGCCCTGCGCAACGTCGCTCCGCCGCTGGTCGTCATCACACTGATCCTGCTCATCTGGCAGACCCTGTGTTCGTCGCCCGATGCCTCGCTCCCCTCGCCGCTTGTCGTCTGGGCGGAAGCCTATGACCTGATCGCCTTTCCGTTCTTCAGCTACGGCTCACAGGACATCGGACTCGGCTGGCGCGTGCTCGTTTCGCTGCAGCGCGTTGCCTACGGCTTCGGGCTTGCCGCTGTCGCAGGCGTCCTTGTCGGGGCGATTATTGGTCAGTCGGTCTGGGCCATGCGTGGGCTGGACCCGATCTTCCAGGTGCTGCGCACCGTGCCGCCGCTCGCCTGGCTGCCGCTGTCGCTCGCCGCCTTCCAGGATTCCAACCCGTCCGCCATCTTCGTGATCTTCATCACCTCGATCTGGCCCGTCATCATCAACACCGCGGTCGGCGTGCGCAACATCCCGCAGGACTACCGCAATGTGGCTGAAGTGCTGCGGCTCAACCAGTTCGAGTTCTTCTTCAAGATCATGCTGCCGTCGGCCGCGCCCTACATCTTCACGGGGCTTCGCATCGGCGTCGGCCTCTCCTGGCTTGCGATCGTTGCGGCCGAAATGCTGACCGGCGGTGTCGGAATCGGCTTCTTCATCTGGGACGCGTGGAACTCGTCGCGCCTGCCCGACATCATCGTCGCTCTCGCCTACATCGGCATCGTCGGCTTCGCCCTCGACAAGCTCGTGGCCGCGCTCGGCACCGTCATCACCCGCGGCGCATCGGCCACCTGAGGAGCCCCCTATGAACGCCTACCTGAAGCTCGACCATATCGACAAGCATTTCGACCGCGGCGGCACCCGCGCCGAGGTGCTGAAGGACATCAACCTGACGATCGTCAAGGGCGAGTTCGTTTCGATCATCGGCCATTCTGGCTGCGGTAAGTCCACCCTGCTCAACCTGATCGCCGGGCTGACGCCGATCTCTGCGGGCGCCGTGCTCTTGGAAAACCGGGAGGTCAACGAACCGGGCCCCGAACGCGCCGTCGTGTTCCAGAACCACTCGCTGCTGCCGTGGCTCAGCGTCTATGAAAACGTCAATCTCGCCGTCTCAAAGGTCTTCAAGAACAGCAAGACCAGGGCCGAGAAGCACGACTGGGTGATGGCCAATCTCGACCTCGTGCAGATGGGCCACGCCAGGGACAAGCACCCGTCGGAAATCTCCGGCGGCATGAAGCAACGCGTCGGCATTGCGCGGGCGCTCGCCATGGAACCGAAGATCCTGCTGCTCGATGAGCCGTTCGGTGCGCTTGACGCCTTGACTCGCGCACACCTGCAGGATGCGGTGATGGAGATCCACGCCCGGCTCGGCAATACGATGGTGATGATCACCCATGATGTCGATGAGGCCGTGCTGCTGTCGGATCGCATCGTGATGATGACCAACGGACCCGGGGCGCGCATCGGCGAAGTGCTGGACGTGCAGATCCCGCGGCCACGCAACCGCATCGAGCTCGCCTCCGACCGCACGTATCTGAAGTGCCGCGAGGCCGTCCTCAAATTCCTCTACGAACGCCACCGCTTCGTTGAAGCCGCGGAGTAAACGACATGACCGAAAAACTCGTTATCATCGGCAATGGCATGGCGCCGGGGCGCATGCTGGAACATCTCTTTGAGCAGGCCCCCGGCCGCTACAGCGTCACGATCTTTAACGCCGAACCGCGCGTCAACTATGACCGCATCATGCTTTCCCCGGTGCTCTCGGGCGAGAAGACCTATGAACAGATCGTCATCCATGGCGACGGCTGGTACATCGACCACGGTATCACCCTCTACAAGGGCCATCGGATCGTGGCGATCGATCGCGCCGCAAAAACCGTCACCTCCGACCATGGCGTGACAGAAAGCTACGACAAGCTGGTGATCGCCACCGGCTCCGTGCCCTTCATCATCCCCGTTCCCGGCAAGGATCTGCCGGGCGTCATCACTTATCGTGACCTCGATGACGTGCAGGCCATGCTGCTGGCAGCGCAATCGCGCGAAAAGGCTGTTGTCATCGGTGGTGGCTTGCTGGGCCTCGAGGCGGCGGCAGGGCTTGCCCAGCGGGGGATGGACGTGACCGTGCTGCATGTCATGCCGACGCTGATGGAACGCCAGCTTGATCCGGCCGCCGGGTACCTTCTGCAGAAAGCGGTCGAAGAGCGCGGCATCAAGGTGATCTGCAAGGCCAATACCAAGCAGATCATCGGCGACGGCAAGGTGGAAGGCGTCGAACTGGATGATGGCCGCATCATCCCTGCGACACTGGTGGTCATGGCGGTTGGCATCCGCCCCAATGCGGGGCTTGCCAGGGACACGGGGCTCGCGGTTAACCGCGGCATTGTCGTCGACGCCGGCATGCAGACCTCAGACGGCGACATCTATGCGATCGGCGAATGCGCCGAAGTGGGCGGCATGGTCTACGGCCTCGTCGCACCGCTTTACGAGATGGCTCGTGTCGCCGCGGCCCATCTGGCGGGGGATACCGGACCGGCCTTTGTGCATTCCGATACGCCGACCAAGCTGAAGGTGACCGGCATCGACCTTTATTCTCTCGGCGACTTTGCCGATGGCGACGATCGCCAGGAGATCGTGCTGCGTGATGCCACCGCCGGCGTCTACAAGCGCCTGGTGCTGAAGGACAACCGCATCATCGGCACCGTCCTCTACGGCGAGACCTCCGACGGCGCCTGGTTCAACGACCTGAAGAAAAAGGCCGTCGACATTTCCGACATGCGCGAGACCCTGATCTTCGGACAGGCCTATCAGGGAGGGTCGCCGCTGGACCCTATGGCGGCCGTTGCAGCCTTGCCGGATGATGCGGAAATCTGCGGCTGCAACGGCGTCTGCAAAGGCAAGATTACCGGCACGATGACGGCCAAGGGCCTGACGACGCTGGACGACGTGCGCGCCCACACGAAGGCCTCCGCCTCCTGCGGCACCTGCACCGGCCTCGTCGAACAGTTGATGAGCCTCACCCTCGGTGACGCCTACAACCCGAAGGCCGTGCAGCCCATGTGCCCCTGCACCGAGCTCGGCCATGACGATGTGCGCCGCCTGATCAAGGCCAAGGGCCTGAAGACCATTCCGGCCGTCATGCAGGAGCTGGAATGGAAGACATCCTGCGGCTGCGCCAAATGCCGCCCGGCGCTGAACTATTACCTCGTCTGCGACTGGCCGGATGAATATGCCGACGACTACCAGTCGCGCTTCATCAACGAGCGCGTCCACGCCAACATCCAGAAGGACGGCACGTATTCTGTGGTGCCGCGCATGTGGGGCGGCGTCACCAACGCGGATGAATTGCGCGCCATTGCCGATGTCGTCGACAAGTTCGCGATCCCGATGGTGAAGGTCACCGGCGGCCAGCGCATCGACCTGCTCGGCATTGAAAAGGAAGATCTTCCGGCGGTGTGGGCCGATCTCGGCAAGGCCGGCTTCATCTCCGGCCAGGCCTATGCCAAGGGTCTGCGGACGGTAAAAACCTGCGTCGGCTCCGACTGGTGCCGCTTCGGTACGCAGGATTCGACCGGGCTCGGCATCCGCATCGAAAAGTTCATGTGGGGCTCCTGGACGCCGGCGAAGTTGAAGATGGCTGTCTCCGGATGTCCGCGAAACTGCGCCGAGGCGACCTGCAAGGACATCGGCGTCATCTGCGTCGATTCCGGCTTTGAGATCCATTTCGCCGGCGCCGCCGGTCTCGACATCAAGGGCACCGAAGTGCTGGGTCTCGTGAAGACCGAGGACGAAGCGCTCGAGCATATCGTGGCGCTGACGCAGATGTACCGGGAACAGGCCCGCTACCTCGAGCGCATCTACAAATGGGCAAAACGCATCGGTCTCGATGAGATCCGCCGGCAGATCATGGAGGATACCGGCAAGCGCAAAGCCTACTACGAGCGCTTCGTCTTCTCCCAGAAATTTGCCCAGGTCGACCCTTGGTCGGAGCGCGTCTCCGGCAAGGACAAGCACGAGTTCAAGCCGATCGCCACCGTCGGCTTCCATCAGGCAGCGGAGTGAGGGACATGGACATGAACTGGCACCCGATCGGCGACATTTCCGACATTCCACTTCTCGGCGCACGCTGCGTAAAGACGCCCTTCATGAAGATCGCAGTTTTCCGCACCGGCGAGCATGAGGCCTATGCGATCGAGAACCGCTGCCCGCACAAGGCGGGTCCGCTTTCGGAGGGCATCGTCCACGGCACCTCCGTCACATGCCCGCTGCACAACTGGGTGATTTCGGTCGAAACCGGCAAGGCACTCGGCGCAGACGAGGGCGACGTGCGGACCATCCCGCTGAAAAACGAAAGCGGCCAACTCTTCCTTGCGCTGGAAAGCGTGATGCTGGAAGCGGCGGAGTAGCAACCCATGCCCGTCGAGACCAGGACCACCTGCCCCTATTGCGGCGTCGGCTGCGGCGTCATCGCCTCGGTTCATGAGGATGGTGCGGTTTCGGTCAAGGGTGATCCGGAGCATCCTGCCAATTTCGGCAGGCTCTGCTCCAAGGGATCAGCGCTGGCCGAAACGATCGATCTCGACGGACGCGTGCTTTTTCCCGAGATCGGTGGGCGGCAGACTGGCTGGGACGAGACACTCGATCTCGTGGCCCGAAAGTTTTCCGAGGCGCTTGCCGAACATGGACCGGATGCGGTGGCCTTCTACGTCTCCGGCCAGTTGCTGACGGAGGATTATTATGTCGCCAACAAGCTGATGAAGGGCTTCTTCGGCTCGGCGAATATCGACACGAATTCAAGGCTTTGCATGTCCTCCTCCGTCGCCGGCCACCGCCGCGCGTTCGGATCCGACACCGTGCCCGGCACCTACGAGGACCTGGAACTGGCCGACCTGGTGGTGCTCACAGGTTCCAACCTCGCCTGGTGCCATCCCGTGCTTTACCAGCGGCTTGCTGCTGCCAAGGCAGCCCGGCCTGAAATGAAAGTCGTGGTGATCGACCCGCGCCGGACGATGACCTGCGACATCGCCGACCTGCATCTGGCGATCCGGCCGGATGGCGACGTCGCATTGTTCATGGGCTTGCTCGCGCATCTGGCGGAGAGCGCGGCGCTCGATCGAGCTTTTGTCGAGGCGCATACTGCGGGCTTTGCCGAGGCTGTTTCCGCCGCATCAGCGCTTTCATTTTCTGAATTGTCCGAACGCACCGGCCTCACGGCCTCGCAGCTTGAGCAGTTCTTCCACCTGTTCGAAACGACGGAGAAGGTCGTCACCTTCTACAGCCAGGGGGTCAACCAGTCGTCTTCCGGCACAGACAAGGTCAACGCGATCATCAACTGCCATCTTGCCACCGGCCGCACCGGCCGGCCCGGCATGGGGCCATTTTCGCTGACCGGACAGCCGAACGCCATGGGCGGCCGCGAGGTCGGCGGGCTCGCCAACATGCTCGCCGCCCATATGGCGATCGAAAACCCTGAAGATCGCGACCGCGTCCAGCGTTTCTGGGCGTCTCCAACGATCGCACCGAAGCCGGGCCTGAAGGCGGTGGACATGTTCCGCGCCGTCGCGGACGGCCGCATCAAGGCCCTGTGGATCATGGCGACCAACCCGGTCGTGTCAATGCCGGATGCCGCTGCGGTCGAAGCCGCGTTAAAAGCCTGCCCCTTCGTGGTCGTGTCCGACATCATGCGTGACACCGACACAACGCGTCACGCCCATGTGCTCCTGCCCTCGCTCGGCTGGGGCGAGAAGGACGGCACGGTCACCAATTCCGAACGCCGCATTACCCGCCAGCGCCGCTTCTTGGCATCGCCTGGAGAAGCAAAGCCGGACTGGTGGCAGATGGCGGAGGTTGCGCGCCGCATGGGCTTTGCCGGTTTCGACTACCAGTCGCCAGCCGAGATTTTTGCCGAACATGCCGCACTCTCGGCCTTCGAGAACCACGGCAGCCGGGACTTCGATATCGGAGCCTATGCGAGCGTTGGTCCGGAGGCATACGATGAACTTCCGCCATTCCAGTGGCCGTCGCCGGTGGCCGACGGGGATAAACCGAAACGCTTCTTCGCCGACGGCGGTTTCTTCCATCCCGATCGGAAAGCCCGCTTCATCGCCGTCACTGCACCGGCAACCGATCGTACCGACGCGCTTTATCCGCTGACGCTCAACACCGGGCGCATTAGGGATCATTGGCACACGATGACCCGGACCGGCAAGAGCATCCGGCTTTCCAGCCACATCGCGGAGCCCTTCGCTGAGATCCACCCGCAGGACGCGGCGAAACTTCGCATCCGAAACACCGGGCTGGTGGAACTCGAAAGCCCGCTCGGCAAAGCGGTCGTCCGCGCACTCGTCACCGACCGGCACGCGCCGGGCAGCGTTTTTGTGCCGATGCACTGGAACGACCGGTTTTCCGCCAAGGCGCGCATCGGTGCCCTCGTTCCTCCGCTCACCGATCCGGTTTCCGGCCAGCCGGCCTCCAAGAACGTCGCAGTCACCGCCCGCACATACGAAGTCGCTTATTACGGTTTCGCCGTCTCGGCAGCGAAGCCCGCGCCGCAAGCAGACTATTGGGCGCTCGCCAAGGCCGAGGGCGGTTGGCGCACCGAACTCGGTTTCAAGACGGCTCGCGAAGATTGGATCGACTGGTGCCAAAGCACATTCGGCATCAGCCCCGTCATTGAGCCGCTCGGTTACATGGACCGGCAGACCGGCGACTTGCGCCTCGCCTTTTTCGACGCGGACAAGCTGCTTGCTGCATTTTTCCTTGCCCGCGAGCCGGTCGCCGTCGCGCGCAACTGGGCAATCAGCCAACTCACGACACGCCACACCGATCTGACCCGGCGTTTAGGCATCGTCGCCGGCCGCCCGGGCGCCGATCAGCCCGATCCCGGCGCCACCGTCTGCTCCTGCTTTTCGGTCGGCATCAACAGGATCATCGGCGCCGTCCGCACCGGATGTCACTCCGTCGAGGCGGTCGGAAAACACACCAATGCCGGAACCAACTGCGGCTCCTGCCGCGCGGAAATCAGGGGGATCATCGATGGATGTCTTGCAGCCGCCGCGGAGTGAACCCCAGCCGGTTCGTGGTGCCCGTATGGCACCGCTTGCCAAGCTCCCCGTATTCTGGGCGTTGGACGGCAAGAGGGTGATCGTTTCCGGCGGCACGGATGCGGCTGCATGGAAAGCCGAGCTCCTAGCCGCCTGCGGTGCGGAGGTGCATGTCTATGCGGGAGAACTTTCGGAAACCTTCAGGCTGCTGATCGCACGCGGCACGCAACATCCGAACGGCCGGTTCGAACATCATCCTCATGCATGGCATCACGCGATCTTTGCTGACGCGGCGATCGCCATCGCCGACTGCGAAGATGAGCAGGAGGCGCAAGCCTTCTTCAAGGCAGCGCGGGCGGCCGGAATACCGGTCAATGTGATCGACAAACCGGCATTCTGCCAGTTCCTGTTCGGCTCGATCGTCAATCGCTCGCCGGTCGTCGTCTCGATCTCGACCGATGGCGCCGCGCCAATCCTTGCCGAAGCGATCCGCCGGCGCATCGAGACCCTGCTGCCGCAATCGCTGAAGGACTGGGCGCAACTCGCCCAATCCCTGCGGGAAAGGATCAACGCCCGCCTCCCGCCCGGCCCCATGCGACGTGACTTCTGGGAGCGCTTCGTGGATCGGGCGTTTGCCGCCGCACCAGATGCCGCAGTTGAAGCCGAGTTGCTCTCGGATGCAGGTCTCGTAGCGGCATCACCGGAAAAAACCGGCCGCGTTACGCTCGTTGGCGCCGGTCCCGGAGATGCGGAACTGCTGACGCTGAAGGCGGTGCGGGCGCTGCAGGCGGCCGATGTCATCCTCTTCGACGACCTCGTTTCGGACGAGGTGCTGGAGCTCGCCCGCCGCGAGGCTAAGCGTATGCTGGTCGGAAAACGCGGCGGCCGGACGAGTTGCCGGCAGGAAGACATCAACGAGATGATGGTGAAGCTCGCCAAGGCCGGCAAACGCGTCGTGCGGCTGAAATCCGGCGACCCGATGATCTTCGGCCGTGCGGGAGAGGAAATCGAGTGCCTTGAGGCGCACGGCATATCGGTCGATGTGGTGCCGGGCATTACGTCCGCCAGTGCCATGGCGGCCCGGCTCGGCGTTTCGCTCACCCATCGCGACCACGCACAAGGCGTGCGTTTTGTCACCGGTCATTCACGAAAGGGCGTGCTGCCGGACAGTCTCGACTGGAACAGTCTTGCCGACCCTCGGCTGACGACTGTCTATTACATGGCCGGCCGCACCGCGGGCGAGATCGCCCGGCGCCTGGTTGATGCCGGGATGACGCCAGACATGCCGGTCGCCATTGTCAGCGCCGTCTGCCGAAAAAATGAGAGACGCTGGACAGGTCAACTTTGCGACATGCCAGGCGCGATGGCTTTGATAGGTGTGAACGAGCCGGTACTGATTGGCATCGGTCAGGTGTTCGCCAAGACTGGTGCACAGCCGGTAGAACCGAATGTGGGTAGCGAAGCGCGCGCCGCGGGCTGATCGCAAAAACAGAAGGGCCGGCACCTGCCGACCCTTTACCCTGCTATCCGCGGAAACTGCCTTCGTTCATGTCCCGCTCGTCATAGTTCGGCGAGAAATCCTTGTCGGGCTTCTTCTGGCCCGGCGGATTGCGATGCGCAGTGGCGTCCTCCGACCCGGTGACGACGGTTGGCTTGGCGCTGTGGACGCCGCTTGCCTTCGGATCACCTTGTGACTTGGCGAACTGGCCCTTGGCATCCGCCTCGGGGCCCGACTTTCCAGAAGTTCCTGTCATGTCAGTCTCCCTTGATCTTGCCAGTATCGGTGGCTTTGTCACGCGACGGGTCGCGATTGTTTTCATGCAGCGCGTCGCGGTCGCGGTCCGGATTGTCCTTTGCCGGCATGTAACCGCGTGGCGTGTTTTCCTGTGGACCCTCCCACCGCGGGGACTGGTCTGTGGTGCCGGGTGCTCCGGCCTTTGGCGAATCCATGCCCATGCCTATTCCTCCTGTTGTGTGAGAGGTAACCCGCAAGACCATGCTGGAGTTCCGGATCAGGCGCGGCACGCATCGAGACAGGAGGTTGCACGCACAACTAATCGCTTGATCTCCCCCCACGAGAGTCCTAGCATTGATCAAATGCTCACGACGGCGCTTTCACGGGAGACTTTTTATGGACATCCTCGCAAACAAGCTCGCTGCAACTGACTTCCCGGTGGAGGAAGTGCGGCGGCAGTTTCCCGCGCTTCAGAAATACGAGGACTTCATTTTTTTCGAGAATGCCGGCGGCGCGCAGGTCCCTCAGGTGGTGATTGATGCAGTCTCCGCGCATCTGCTGGACTGCAACGTGCAGCGCATGGCGCCATACCTCCATAGCCAAGGCGTCGACAAAAGCGTTGCGGATGCACGCGTTTCCGTGGGCCTGCTCGTCAATGCCTACCGACCGGAAGAAATCTCCTTCGGTCTCAACGCCACGTCCTTCATCCGTCTTGTCAGCCTCGGCATCGCCAAAATGCTGAAGGAACGCAACGAAATCATCGTCACCGACATGGATCACGATGCCGATATCGCCACCTGGACTGCGCTCGAAGCGGATGGTGCCAAGATCGTCTGGTGGCGGATGCGCGATGACGGCATGCTCCACACGGAAGATCTGGAACCGCTGCTGAACGACAAAACGCGGCTTGTCGCCTGCACCGTTACCGCCCACTCGATCGGCACGATCGTTGACGTGGCGACCGTCGGCAGGCTCGCGCATGCGGCCGGCGCGGAAGTATTCCTCGATTGCGTGCATTTCGGGCCGCACGGGCTGATCGACGTGCAGGCCTGGGATTGCGACTACCTCGTCTGCTCCGGCTACAAGAACTTCTCGCCGCATATGGGCTTTCTCTGGGGCCGCTATGACGCGCTGGTAAAGCTGCCGACCTTCAAGGAAGACTTCATTCCGGACGTGCCGCCCTACAAGATCGAGGTCGGAACCTTCACGTATGAGAACGTCGCCGGCATGGATGCGGCGATTCGTTACCTCGAAGGCCTTGGCCGCCGGTTCCTGCCCGCGGGCGATCATTCACGCCGCGATGCGATCGTGGCGGCCATGGGCGCGATCCGTTCGTATGAACAGGTGCTCTCGCGAAAAATGCTGTCGGTGCTGAAGAAGCACGGCGCAACAATCTACGGGATTTCGGACGAGACGCAGGTTGAACATCGGGTCCCGACCATCTGCTTCAACATCCCGGGCGTATCGCCACAACATATTTCAGCGGAGCTGGGCAAGCGGAAGATCGGCAGCCGCGACGGCCACATGTTTGCCCCTCGCCTGATGAAACGGCTGGGCCTGACCATGCAGACAGGCTGCATGCGGGTGTCCATGGTGCATTACAACACGATCGAAGAGATCGAGCGCTTCGACAGCGTACTGGGCGAGATCATCAAGACGGCCCGCTGACGATCAGCTTTGCACAGCGGCCGGCCCTACCGGGCCGGCGTATTCATGTGGCCGTCAATGAACGGCAGTGCTGATCATCGGATAAGGGTGGGCGGCCTTGAATTGCGTGATGACAGCTGCAGCCTGCTGAAGCACCTGCTCGGCAGCATCGAGATTGTCGCGCGCCAGTTCATCAGCATTGACGCGAATTGCCTCGGCCATGTTGCTGGAGATTGCAGCGAAGTGTCGGTTGCCTTCCGCAAAGGCTTCCCGTGCCGTGCCTTCAAGCACCTGCGCAATCGAAACAAAGATCTCCTCACGCTCATCGACGCTGAGGTCACGGATACTCTTGTGTACATGTTCCATAACGCCACCCACAAAAAGTCGTTGTGACGGCCGGTCTCCCTTGAGCCCCGACCAAAATGATAGTTGGGAACGGAAAAAGCTGTGTTCAAGACCGCCAGACTGCGCCGGAAGACAGCAGACGGCAAAAGGCCACGCCCGAAACCGAGCGTGGCCTTTCTTGTTTCAGGCAGTCAGCTTGCGCTGAGGACCAGGCTCTTAGCGGAAGAGCGTCAGGATGTTCTGAGCTTCGCTGTTGGCGATCGACAGAGCCTGTACGCCGAGCTGCTGCTGCGTCTGCAGAGCCTTGAGGCGGGTCGACTCTTCGTTCATGTCAGCGTCAACCAGCTTGCCAACACCTGCGTCGATCGAGTCAGACAGGTCTTCAACGAAATCCTTCTGCAGTTCGATGCGCTTGTTGACAGCACCGATGTCAGCAGCAGCGTTGGTCATTTCCTTCAGGGCAGCTTCCGTGACGGCCAGCGTCAGCGACAGAAGGTCTGCGCCCATGCTGGTGATGTCGAAGCTGATGACGCTGTTGGTCGAGATGGCCGGAGCAACCGTCGCGCCGAGCGAGTTGGTGTAGGAAACAGTGTGGTACTTCGTCAGGATACCAGCTGTCGTCAAGTGAGTGGTGCCGGTCTGAGCGATCAGCGACGAGCTGCCGGTGTTGTATTCCAGCGTCGTCAGGCTGATGGCGCCGTTGTTGTCGCGGTTGAACGAACCCACGATGGCCTGCGTGCCGGCGGTGTTGGTGCCGGTCTGGTGGTAGACCCAGTTCTGGCCCGAGAAGGCAGCAGACTTGGCGATCGAGATCAGCTGATCCTGCAGCTGGTCGATTTCCTTCTGAACCTTGGACTTGTCAACGCCCGGCTGCGAAGCCGCGGTGATCTTCTGCTTGATTTCGTCGACAACGGAGATCGAGCTTTCCAGGGCGGTGTAAGCAACGTCGGTGATGGCAGCGCCAAGGCCGAGCGCGTCCTTGACGGTGCCCAGTGCCTTGTTGTCCGAACGCATGGTCGTTGCGATCGACCAGTAAGCGGCGTTGTCGGAAGCGGTTTCGACCCTGTAACCAGAGGAGATACGGCTCTGGGTCTTCTCCATTTCGCTGCCGATAGAGCGGAGAGTGGAGAGGGCGGCCATAGCCGAGTTGTTGGTAAGAATGCTAGACATAACTGGTCCCTTTGTTACGCTTTACTATTGGGACATCCCGGACTGACCGGTCACGTGGTCGGGCATCATGCCAGTCCGATCCGTTTGTTTGTCTGGATCGAACCCTTCGTGTGAGATGCACAATGCCGGTCAGTTCTTATCAATTTCTTTAAAATGCGATCAATCACGCCGACGGTTTGTTTATGGTTAGCGGACGGTAAACCCGGCTGCAGCGCGGTTAACCCTCAACAAGCCATGGCATTCTAACTTTCTGAAGCCTTCTCCTTCAGTGCCGGTATAAAAGGGAAAAGGCCGCATCCATGACGCGGCCTTTCTGATAGGGCTGGTTCGAAGACTGTCGGTCTTAACGGAACAGCGTGAGGATGTTTTCCGCAGAGCTGTTCGCAATCGAGAGCGCCTGGACACCGAGCTGCTGCTGGGTCTGCAGGGCCTTGAGGCGGGTCGACTCCTCATTCATGTCGGCATCAACCAGCTTGCCAACGCCCGTTTCGATCGCGTCCGTCAGGTTTTCAACGAATGTCGTCTGCAGGTCGATGCGCTTGTTGATGGCGCCGATGTCGGCAGCCGCGTTGGTCAACTCCTTCAAGGCAGCTTCCGTTGCAACCAGCGACTGGGCGAGCAGGTCTGCACCCATGGTGCTGATGTCGAGGCTCATCACGCTGTTGGCTGCGGTGCCGCTGGAGGTCGTACCGGCAGAGTTGGTGTAGCTCACCGAATTGAGCTTGGTCAGGATGCCCGCAGCCGTCGACATCGTGGCGCCGTTCATTGAGATCAGCGACGAGTTCGTGGTGTCATATTCCAGCTTCGTCAGGCTGATGTTGCCGAAGTTGTCACGGTTGAACGAACCGACGATGGCCTGGGTACCGGCAGTGTTGGTGCCGGCCTGGTGGTAGACCCAGTTCTGGCCCGAGAAGGAAGCGGACTTGGCAATCGACATCAGTTGCTCCTGCAACTGGTCGATTTCCTTCTGGATCTTGCTCTTGTCGACGCCCGGCTGCGAAGCAGCCGTGATCTTCGACTTGATCTCGTCAACAACCGAGATGGCGTTTTCGAGAGCGGTGTAGGCAACGTCGGTCGTGGCGGCGCCAAGACCGAGAGCGTCCTTAACGGTGCTCAGTGCCTTGTTGTCGGAGCGCATGGTGGTTGCGATCGACCAGTATGCGGCGTTGTCAGATGCATTTTCGATACGAAAGCCTGACGACACCCGCTTCTGCGTGGTTTCCATGTCGCTGCTGATGTTGCGGAGAGTGGAAAGAGCGGCCATTGCCGCGTTGTTCGTCAGAATGCTGGTCATGAGTGGTAGCCCTGTTTATCGTTCGATGGAGACGAGATAATCTGATTATGGTTAACGAACGGTTACGAACGGACCCCAGCAAGTTACCTTTGAATTGAGCAAGAACAGCTTTCAGCCAGATTCCGACGATCTGCCGCGTTCCTGCGATTGATATCGATCAACTAGAGCCACCACGGCATCGTTGTGCTGATTCTCGGCTTTTAAAAACGCACTTTTGCTGCCAGCACCGTCAGTATCTCCAAGATAAATCTGTGCTCTACATTGAAATATTTTGGAAGAACATCTGCTGATTCGTGCGCCCCGGCATGATTCGCCTTCCGAAGATCGAAAGAACCACCGAAGCTTCTAGTTCTGACGATTGTTTAATGACTGATCCCAAGAGGTCCCGAAGAGCAACTAATCATTTTTTAAACATCTTCCGCAGCATCCGTTAACCCTAGATTCGAAGGCGCTGCTGGTGGGGCAGACAATTAGGAAGTTGGCAAGAAACGACGTGTGAAAACCTCCTCACACGACGGGGTTTGGTTTCCATAACGAGGGCCAAGTTGGCATGATGCCGTACCGGAGTGACCGGTAATTTCTGAACCCGGTATGTCCCACTCAGTATTTCGTAAAAGGGACTAACCCATGGCTAGCATTCTCACCAACAACTCGGCACTGACCGCTCTTTCCACGCTTCGTTCGATCAGCCAGGAGATGGAGCGTACCCAGAACCGTATTTCGTCCGGTTACCGCGTCGAGACCGCCTCGGACAACTCTGCCTACTGGTCGATCGCAACCACCATGCGTTCCGACAACAAGGCACTGGGCACCGTCAAGGACGCTCTCGGCCTTGGCGCTGCAACGACCGACGTTGCTTACACCGCCCTGGAAAGCTCTATCTCCGTCGTCGACGAGATCAAGCAGAAGATCACCGCGGCTTCGCAGCCGGGCGTCGACAAGGGGAAGATCCAGAAGGAAATCGACCAGCTGCAGGAGCAGCTGATCTCGATCGCCAAGTCTGCTTCCTTCTCGGGCCAGAACTGGGTCTACCACCAGACCGGCACCAACACCGCCGGCACCCAGGCGATCGTTGGCTCGTTCAACCGTGACAACTCCGGCAACATCAGCCTCACGACGCTGGAATACAACACCGGCAGCTCGTCGCTGATCGCCCAGACCGGCACCACCCACTTGACGACGACCGGTATCCTGACGAAGTACCACACCGTTTCCTACACCAACTCGCTCGGTGCGACGGTTGCTGCTGTTCAGGCCACGAGCAGCATCATCAGCCTCGACATCACCAGCATGGGCGCAGACCTTCTGTCGCTGACTCTGGCTGCGACCGAGTCTGCGCTCAAGGAAATGACCAACGCTGCTGCCGATATCGGTGCCGTCAACAAGCGCATCGACCTGCAGAAGAACTTTGTGCAGGACCTGAACGACTCGATCGCATCAGGTATCAGCAAGCTGGTTGACGCCGACATGAACGAAGAGTCGACCCGCCTCAAGGCTCTGCAGACGCAGCAGCAGCTTGGCATCCAGGCGCTGTCGATCGCCAACAGCGACTCGCAGAACATCCTGGCGCTGTTCCGCTAAGATCAACACGGGCTGTGGCGCGGTTCACCGCGCCACAGCCTTATCTCGTTTGGGGAAGCACCCGTTCCTTCTACCGCCGCTGAACCTCCAGGTGGCCCGCTGCTTCTCCGTCTTCTCGGCTGACATTGCTGGATCGAGTGCAAGCCTGTTATGAGCTTTGCGACACTCCACCCACTCCCGGCACCAGCGAGGGGACCAGACTTTGCACGAATCCACAATCGACCTCTGCATTGTTGCCGGACGGCGACCGAAGCTTCTGCGCAAGACGCTCGAAAGCTTTTCGAAGGACGTGTTCGCGCAGTTCTCCTTCTCCAACGCCTTCGTCAACATCGACCCTGTCTTCGGAACCGAGGATGACGCGGTCGCCTGCATCGAGGTTGTCAGAGAGCATTTTCCACAGGCCGTGATATACCAACCGGAAAAACCGGGCTTCTGTGCAGCGGTGAAGCGCCTCTGGGGCGGCACGCGCTCAGACTACGTCTTCCATCTCGAAGATGACTGGACGGCACTGACGACGATCGGGCTCCAAGTCCTGGAGCCGTTTTTGGACCCAAAGGTGATGCAGGTGTCCTTTCACACCGCGGACCAGAATTGGGACATCGCTCGGAAGGGCCATCTTCACCGGCGAAACGACTACGCCCGCATCTTCGGCATCAAGATCCCGCTGTTTCGCACCTTCCCGAAGTTTACGACATCGCCGTCCATCCTGCGTGGCGACTTCGCACGGCAGGCTGCCGCCCTGATGGATGAGACGCGTGATCCAGAAAAGCAGTTCTATTCCGGCGTCAATCCCGCGCTGGAACGCATGGCCGCACCATATGACAACTACATCTTTTCACCCCGGCAAACGCCGGTGATCCGTGATATCGGGCGCGACTGGCGCGACCAGCGCCAGATCACCAAAATCATCGACAACGCGACATCCTACTGGGTTGAGAAGTAACCCTGAGCTTGATCTTCCAGCCGGGCGCTTCGGAGCGCCGTCAGGTTCGCAGAGCCGGTGCAAAAGCAGGCGATACGCAACTGCTCGCTCATGATCGAGAAATGTTCGATCACCGCCTCCGGCGAAATCAGCGCCGCCCGCAGCACCGGCGCCGCCTGGGCCACCACATCAGCACCCAGCCGAATGGCCTTGGCCGCATCAACGCCGTTCGATATGCCACCTGACGCGATGATGCCTGCATCGGGACAAGCCGAGCGCACGGCTTCCACCAATCTTGAAGTCGGCTGTCCCCAGTCGGCAAAAGCCGAGGCAATCGCCGCCTGCGCGGCGGTCGCGGCACGCTCGGCCTCGATCGTTGTCCAGCTGGTTCCGCCAGCACCTGCGACATCGATCACCGCGACACCTTCCGCCACCAGCCGCTGCGCGACCTTCGGCGAAATGCCATAGCCCACTTCCTTGACGACAACCGGCACCGGCAGGCTGCGGCAAAGCTCGCCGATCTTGTTCAAAAGGCCGGACCAGTTGCGGTCACCCTCAGGCTGCACGGCTTCCTGCAACGGATTGAGATGGATGATCAGGGCATCCGCCTCGAACATGTCGACGGCACGCTGCGCTTCGGCATGGCCGAAACCGGTGTTGAGCTGGGCTGCGCCGATATTGGCAAGGATTGGAGTGCTGGGCGCCAACTGCCGCAGCTCCTTGCCGAGCCCTCCCCGATCGTCACCTTCGATGGCGACACGCTGCGACCCGACGGCCAGCGGAATGCGTAGGTCCTCGCAGGCGATGGCGAGATTGTGATTGATGGTCAGCGCCTCGACCGGTCCGCCCGTCATCGAACTCACCATGAATGGCACCTTGATCACCTTGCCAAGAAATTCCGTAGCAAGGTCAATATGATCGAGATCGAGTTCCGGCAGCGCCACGTGTTCAAAGCGGATCGCGTCGAAGCCCGACGCCCGCCCCACGCCATGCGCTTTTCCGCTCAGCACGATGTCGAGATGTTGTTTTTTTCGCTCGAGAAGCATTTTCACCTTTCAACCGGCCGAAGCTGCCACAGATATATCACGGACACCCGGGAACCCGGCGTTGCACTCAATATAGGTAAGGCTTCGGTAATGTCCTGGGATTGTTCGGCAGTTTTGGCTGAAAGTAGTAACGGATCGGCGACCACGCCCTTTGCATCGCGCACATCTCGCGCCGAGGCCGCCCAGTCGTTGAAGATGATGAAGGCGATCATCGAGGATCGGCTGCAGTCACTGCTGGTAACAGATGCCTTTGTTCCAGCATCCCTTTCGAGAGCCATGTCACATGCGCTGATGGGCGGCGGGAAGCGTTTCAGGCCGCTGTTCTTTATCAGCATGATCCGGGACCCCAGCAAGCAAGACGCTGCAATCGACATCGGCTGCGGGATCGAGATGGTCCACACCGCCTCGCTCATCCTCGATGATCTGCCCTGCATGGATAATGCGGACTTGAGGCGCCAGCAGGTAACGACCCATAAGGCGTTCGGCGAAGCGACTGCCATCCTCGCGGCAATCTCGCTCCTCATGCGTGGCATCAATATCATCAGTACTGTCGAAGGCGTGGAGCCGCAGCTCAGGGCAAGGCTGGTGGAAATCATCTCCAGCGCCATTGGCTACGAAGGCCTGGCCGGCGGGCAGGAACTCGACCTCAACGGCGGCTTCGGGCAGGACAATATTGCTGATGTCGAGCAGAAGAACTGGCTGAAGACCGGCGCCCTTTTTGGCGCAACGGCGGAAATGGCCGGACTGCTGGACAACAAGCCCGAGGAACAGCGGATCGCACTCAAGGCCTTCGCGGGCCACATCGGCTCCGCCTTCCAGACTATGGACGATTACCTCGACACCACCGGGGCGGCGAGCGTGCTCGGCAAGGACACCGGCAAGGATGTCGGCAAGAGCACCATGGCCTCCCGGCTTGGGCCGGCTGAAGCCCGCTCAGCCTATCTGGAGCATCTGCGGCTGGCTTACGGTCTCTTGCCGCATTGTGGCATCCGCGAGGAAGAAGCCGACGTGATGCTGAAGAGCGTGTTTCAGATCATGCCGATCGAAGCCGCATCGGCTTGAGGCTTCAGGCAGTCGGGCGATTGAAAAGGTCGCCCCTCGCATAACGAGGGCGGTAGACGCGGGTGAGGACTACGTCCCCCAGCGCGAGAAGAACAAGCCCCGCTTTTGTCCAACGGCTGGTGGACACGCGCTCATCCCAGGCCCGCGGCCCAAGCGTCACCAGCTTGCGCCCAATGGCACGATAGACCCGTCTGGCCGAGGCAATTGCCCAGGCCGAACGGAAGGGAAGCTCCGCGATCCCGGCATAGGCGGAATCGTAATAGCGATCTGCGGTTTGGAGGAGTGAGACCGCCACAGGAAAGAGCAGAGCGCGCTGCTGCGGATCATCCGGATCCACGTTCTTTATTCCGGCCTCAGCGAGCATCTGCGACGGCACGTAGCAGCGACCCTCGCGTGCATCATCGATGATGTCCCGACAGATATTGGTAAGCTGGAAGGCGATGCCGAGATCCGAGGCCCGGTCGAGCGTGGATGGGTCGCGCGCGCCCATGATCATCGCCATCATCACCCCCACCACGCCCGCGACGTGGTAGCAATAGAGCTTCGTGTCGTTCAGCGTCTGGTATGTGGCGCACCGCACATCCATCTCGAAACCCTGCAGCAGTTGCAGAGGATAGCGCGGATCGATGTCGTTGCGCTCCACCACCCGGCGCAGCGCCTCGAAATGGACGTCCTCGCTCCTGATGCCGGAAAGCGCCTGGTCAGTCTTCGATTGCAGCTCGCGCAGACGCTCAAGCTGCTCATCCTGGGCCGGAACGCCGCCTTTGCCGTAACCCATCTCCTGGCCGTCAATGACGTCGTCGCAATAGCGGCACCAGGTATAAAGCATGACCGCATCGTCGCGGGTACGGCGGTCGAAGAGCTTCGCCGCCGCGGCAAAGCTCTGCGATCCCTTTGCGATCGTTGCTTCGCTCTCCCGGACGACTGTATCGCTCATGCAGACGCCGCCTCGATCATCAGTCCCGCGGTTGCCTTGGCAGATCCCACGACCCCTGGGATTCCAGCGCCCGGATGCGTGCCGGCACCGACGATGTAGAGGTTGGATACGACGTCATCGCGGTTATGCGGCCGGAACCAAGCGCTCTGGGTGAGGATGGGTTCGACCGAGAATGCCGAGCCGAGATGCGCGTTTAGTTCGTCGCGGAAGTCGAACGGCGTAAAGTGCCGCACGGTCACGAGATCATCGAGCAGGCCGGGAATATAGCGATCGTTGAGATAGCGCAGGATCTTGTCGCGGTATTTCGGCCCCTCGATCTCCCAATCAATGTCCGCTGTGCCGAGATGCGGCACAGGAGACAGGACGTAGTAGGCGCTCGAGCCTCCCGGCGCGAGGCTATCGTCGGTCACCGAGGGTGCGTGAAGATAAAGCGAAAAGTCGTCCGCGAGTTTTGCCGTTCCAAAGATCTCTGTCACCAGCTCCCGATAGCGCGGCCCGAACAGCACCATGTGGTGCTTGAGCTCTGGATGTTTTTTCTTCAGGCCGAAATAGACGACGAAGAGCGACATCGAGTGGCGCTTCTTCTCCAGGCTCTTGGTCATGGCCGTGCCGCGCTCTGTCCCGCGAAGCATGTGCTTGTAGGTGTGCACTACGTCGGCATTTGATGCGACCATGTCGAACCGCTCGGACGTCCCATCCCTCAGGACGACCGCATCCGCTTTGCCGCCGGACATTGTCACCTGGTCCACCGCTGCATTGAGCTTCACCTGGCCGCCGAGGTCCTCGAACAGGCGCACCATGCCGCGCACCAGCGCACCGGTGCCGCCCTTGGCGAACCACACGCCGCCTTGCCGCTCCAGCGCATGAATCAGCGCATAGATGGATGACGTCTGGAACGGGTTGCCGCCCACGAGAAGCGAATGGAACGAGAAGGCTTGGCGCAGATGCTCGTCCTTGATGAACTGTGCGACCTTGGAATAAACGCTGCGATGGCTTTCTAGCCGGATCAGTTGCGGCGCGACCTTCACCATCGACCAGAAGTTCAGGAAGGGAACCGTCCCGAGCTTCTCATAACCTTCCCGATAGACCTCCTTCGAATAGGCAAGGAAGCGTCGGTATCCTTCCACATCGGCGGGCGATTTTTCAGCAATCTGGCGGTCGATTGCGTCCTGGTCATCCGCGTAATCGAACTCGTAGCCGTCTTCCCAGCAGAGCCGATAGAACGGATGCACCGGCAAGAGTGTCACGTAATCTGCCATGTCGCGGCCGCTCAACGTCCAGAGCTGCTGCAGGCAGTCCGGATCGGTGATGACAGTCGGGCCGGCATCGAAGGTAAAGCCGTCCTGCTCATAAACATAGGCACGTCCGCCCGGCTTATCGCGCTTCTCGTAGAGCACGGTCTGGATGCCGGCGCTCTGAAGCCTTATTGCGAGCGCAAGCCCGCCCAGTCCCGCACCGATGACTGCCGCTTTTTTTGTTGTCATGCTGTTTGCTGTTCTCGCTGAAGGAATCCGGATTCGCTCATGCATGTGATGGCTTTGCCGAGCGGCACAGGGGGCTTGCCGGTCAAGATCTGAAGCATCTGCCATTTTGTGGTTCTGCCGGCATAAAAGCTTTCGATGAGGCCCTGCGGCAGACGGTAGAAACGCTGCAGGACGAGATATCGTTTGTCCGGCGCCGCGGCGCGAAAAAGCATGCGGTTGAGGAGCCGGTAAAAGCCCTGTTGCTTGGCGCGCCGTCTGGCATATGTCCGGATGGCGTCGGCGAGCCGCGGGCTCGTCGTCGGCCAGGCCTCGGCGATCAGATTAGCGGCAGCAACCGCCTCAGGCAGGCTGTAGCCCGTGACCGGATGGAAGAGTGCAGCCTTCAGTCCCATCTGCGGGACCGTCTTCGGCTTGCGGCTCCAGAATGCCTCAGCATCAAAGGCCAGTGTAATCGGCAGCGCGCCCTGCTCCCGTTTGACGATCAGCGCGACGGACCAGCCTTGCGATGATGCATAATCGAGAACCGCAGCCTCCAGTTCGGCGGCATCGACATCCGGACCATCCGAATAACGCGTATCCTCGATCAAGAGCCGGTTTGGCGCGAACGGAAGGCAATAAAGGAAGCGGTAGCCGTCGAGCTGCGGCACCGTCGCATCCATGATGATCGGGTCAATCAGGCCATGCGGGCTCTCGGTCTCCACCTCCAAGCCAACGAATTTCTGGAAGCCGAGCTTCAGGGCCGGATCCGGTGCAAAGCCGCTCGCGTCGATCACGCAGGGACTATGAAACTCAGACCCGTCCGCCAGCCGCACCCTGTCGTCCTCGACCCGTTCCACCTGCGCCTCGGCCCGCAGTTTCACGTTCGGAAGGCCTTCGATATAACGCGCGACGCTCTCGGAGGTCAGCGAGGCATAACCCGTGTCAAGCGTGCGCGTATAGGCTGGAAAACGAACCGTCTGCCGCTGCCACCGGTGGGCGATCATCGGCTCGAGCCAGACCATGTCGGTGGCAGCGACATCGCTCTGGTGGAACGACCAGGTATGTCCGGCAAAGGGCGTGGGCGACTTTTCCAGGATGATGATGCGTGGCGGGGCAGGAAGGCCGGACAGGCGCGCGGCAACAAGCGCGCTCCAGAGCCCCGCTCCCACGAGGATGACATCCGCATCCGATCCGCTTTGCCGTGTTGAAACAGGCATGTCTTGGTCTCACCCGCTTCCCATAGCCGCGTGGGAGCCAATATGGGGCAGAGCCCCTATTCCTCAAGACGCGTTTGTCTCGCCGAACAACGGATCAGATCAACAGCTCGTGTCCGTCGCTTATCCTCACGGAGCGATGAGAGCGGCCTAAGCGGCCGCTCCTCAGAACACGAACATCAGCGCAGCAGCGCCCTCGCCTCCTCGATCCCGAGCGCCGCCGGTTGCGTGCAGGTCGTGGTGAGGTCGATGAACCGCCCCTCCTCGCCCGACTTGAGGATCGAGGTCATCACGTCGACGCCATGCAGCGTCCGCTCCAGCGAGCAGCGGGCATCGCGGCCTTCGATAATCGCCATGGCCATGTCGGCAAGGCCTGCCGTGCGATAATTGGCGCGCGGACCCTGCGGATGTTCCTGGTTCTCGATGCCGAACGGGTGATCCCAGGGCTCCAGCGGCTGGATATCCTTGTTGCGCCCGCTCGCTTCCACCTTGCCGCCGAAGAAGTTCGGATCCGGCACGAAGATAGAACCTTCCGTGCCGTAGAGCTCCATGTTGGAGTGCCGGTGCGACCACACATCCCAGCTTGCCGAGAGCGTGATCGTCGCGCCGTTCACGAATTCCAGGAGAGCGTGGATGTTCGTCGGCGTTTCCACGGGAATGACCTGCCCGTTCAGCGGTTCGCTTGTGACGAGGCGGGTTGGGCTCGCCATGGAAGTCAGTGCCGCCACCCGCTTCACCGGGCCAAGGAAGTTGATGAGGTTGGCGATGTAGTAGGGCCCGAGATCGAGGATCGGTCCACCGCCTTCCAGGAAAAAGAAGCCGGGGTTCGGGTGCCACATCTCCATGCCGGGGCTCATCACATGGCAGGTGCCCGAAGTGATGCGGCCAACACGACCTTCATCGATATGCTTGCGGGCAAGCTGGTGGGCGCCGCCGAGGAAGGTATCAGGCGCACAGCCGACCGACAGGCCCTTTTCCTGGGCCAGCGCCTGCAGCGCCTTGCCCTCCTCCAGCGTGATGACCAGCGGCTTTTCCGAATAAACGTGCTTGCCCGCCTCCAGGATCGCCTTCGAGACGGCAAAGTGTGCTGCAGGGATGGTGAGGTTGACGACAACATCCACCTCCTCATTGGCAAGAAGGTCGCTGATCGACTGCGCCTTCACGCCATATTCCTCGGCCCGCGTTTCGGCCGCCTTCTCGTTGAGGTCTGCGCAGGCGACGACTTTCAGGCCCTTGAAGAGCGGCGCCAGTCGAAAATAGGTCGTGGAAATATTGCCGCATCCGATGATGCCGACGCCAAGTTCCTTGGACATGAAAAACTCCGGAGAATGCAGGATTAATAGGCGCGGAAGGACTGGATCGAGCGTGTCAGCAGCCGGTCGAGGTCCTTCGGGTTGTCATGTTCGAGCACGTAATGCTTGGCGGGTGTCGCACGGAGCGCCTGGAGCAGGTCCTTCCAAGCAACGGTGCCGTGGCCAACATCGGCCCATCCGTCCTCGTCAAGATTTTCGCCGGCCGGTGCGATGTCCTTCACGTGCACGGCGGTGATGCGATCCTTGTACTTTTCGATAAAGGCGAAGGGGTCGGCACCGCCGCGGATCACCCAGGCAACGTCCATCTCCCATTTCAGGTCCGGCCCGCCGGCAAAGACATAGTCCTGCGGCACCGAGCCGTCCGGTAACTGCTTGAACTCGAAATCATGGTTGTGCCATCCGAAGGTGTAGCCGGCATCAACGTAACGCTTGCTAACCTCCTGCAGGCGTTTGCCAAAAGCCTCCCAGCCTGCGGCGTCTGTCGGCCGGGCATCCGGCGCCAGATGCGGGCAATAGATCCCCTCGACACCGAGTGTCCTCGCGATCAGCAGAGCCTGCTCCGGCTCCTTTTCCAGAAGGTCGAAGCCGAAATGGCCGGTCGGCATAGTCAGGCCGTTGGAATCGAGATCTCCGCGCAGCGTCTTCAGCGAAAGCTCGTCCATCGTGGCGTAGATCCCGCCATACCCTTCCACCTCGGTGTAACCGGCGGCAGCGACCTTCTTGAGGACGTCGGCAAGCGGCGGGAAGTTGCGGGCGCAATAAAGTTGGAAACCGAGTTTCGTCATGAGGTCCTCCCAAGGAAAGGTCAGCCTGCCGCCTGGCAGGAATAGAGGTCATAAATGCGGAATTGCGGAAGCGTTTCCGCGGCATCGGTGGGGGTAAAGCGGATGAGGCGGCTTTCGCCTGCAGCGAGATCGAAGGCGTTGTCGGAGTAGCGGCCGGGGACATCGGTCTCGACGAGAACGAACAATGCAAGGCCTTGCGACTTCACGAGCACGTCGAAATTGCCGTCCTCGCCAGGCGAGACGGAAAGCTCCAAGCCCGACGGTTCAAGCTCAAGCGCTTTGTAGGTGCCGGGAACGTAGTGCCCCTCACCGCCCATGCCGTTGGATGCGGTGAAGCTCCAGGCGAGCAGCGACTGCTCGGGAACACGGCTCGCCGGCAGGCTCAGGGCGGTAACGGCAGCATCCGGCGTACAGACGACCTGCGCCGTCTCCAGTAACTGCCGTTCCCCATTCATCGTCAGGAGAGATAGGTTCAGCGTCACCGTCACATTGTCTGCCGTGTCATTGACGACCGAGAAGCGGATCTCGCTGCCGTCTTCGGACGGAATGGCCATGACCGACACCGGCTGGAAGAAACGACGGGCATGGTAGTGCAGCACCTTCCAGCTCCCGCCGTAATCGAGGCTCGACCAGGAGGCGACCGGCCAGGTATCGTTGAGCTGCCAGTAAAGTGTGCCCATGCAATGCGGCTTCAGCGACCGCCAATAGTCGACCGCCGTCCTGATCGCCACCGCCTGCTGCACCTGGCTCAGGTAAACGAAGTTCGGGAAGTCCTTCGGGAAACGGAAGTTGCGGAACATCGTCCCGGCGATCCGCTCGTTGCCGCCGGCATTCTTCTGGTGATGCTCCATCACCGGCGAGGCGATGTTCATGTCCTTCGCCTCCGCATAGGTCTGGATGACCGGAAGCGACGTATAGGACTGGAAACCGAATTCGGAGCAGAAGCGCGGCCGCACGGACCGATAATCATCGAACGGCTTGTTCTCGTGCCAGACCGACCAGTAGTGCATGTCGCCGGAGCCGTCAGCGTGCCAGGCGTCACCGTAATCCAGATACCCGGCGGCGGGGCTCGACGGCCACCAGATGGCATCGGGCGCCGCCTTGGCGAGCGCCTGTTCGATTACCCGGTTCAGCCGGTCGTAGGAGACGAGGTATCGGTCGCGGTTTTCAAGCGACTCCTTGAACCAGTTCAGCGCGCCCACAAGCTCGTTGTCGCCGCACCAGAGGACGATTGACGGATGCGAAACGAGCCGCCGGACCTGATAGTCCACCTCCTCGGCGACCTCTGCAAGGAAATCCGGGGTGGAGGGGTAAAGGTTGCAGGCGAACTGGAAGTCCTGCCAGACCATCAGTCCAAGCCGGTCGCAGCTCTCGTAAAACCAGTCCTGCTCGTAGAAGCCGCCGCCCCAGACGCGGATCATGTTCATGTTGGCATCGACCGCCGAACGCAGCAGATCCTCGGTCTTCCCGGCGCTCGTCAGCGAAAACAGCGCGTCCGCCGGAATCCAGTTCGCGCCGCGGCAGAAGATCTCGCGCCCGTTGATGCGGAATGCAAACCGGCTGCCCGCCTCATCCAGATCGGTCAGCAGTTCGACAGTCCGAAGGCCAATCTGCCGCGTCACCGTCTCGGAAGGTGTCTCGACGCCCAGCTCGTAGAGCGGCTGTTCGCCGCTGCCCGCCGGCCACCAGAGTTTCGGGTTGTCGATATGGAGGACATGAGAGATGGTGGTCTCGCCTTTGCCGACGCCGCAATCGAGGCGCACCCGCTCCTCGCCGAGCGACAGATGCAGCGCCAGGAAGCCCTGGTCCTGCGCATGGAGCGTGACCGAAACCGTGACGTCGACGGAACCATCATCCTGATGCTTCTGCGTCGTGACGACATCCTCGATGCGCGCCGTCTGCAGCTTCTTCAGCGAAATTTCGCCATAGAGGCCGAGAGGCGCCAGCGCGATATTCCAGTCCCAGCCGAAATCGCATTGCGGCTTTCGCAACATGTTGCCGTTCGGGATCGGGCAGTTCGCGGTTGAATACGGAATGTAGAAGGGCTGGCGAGCCTGCCTCTTGGCGGCCTCGGCTACGCTGGAATGGAACAGGATGCGGATCGTGTTGTCGCCGGGCTTCAGAGCCTTCGTCACATCCGGGCGATAACGGCGGAAGCAATTGTTAGCTTCCAGCACCGGCACGCCGTTCACCGAGATCGTCGCGACCGTGTCGAGATAGGTGATGTCGAGATACCAGGCGCCATCGACATCTTCGAGCGTGAATTGCCGCTCCACCACCCAGTCCTCATGCGCCACCCATTGCACGAGGTTCTCGTTGCGTCCGAAATACGGGTCGGGAATGATCCCCGCCGCCTTCAGGGCACTATGCACGTCACCGGGGATTGTAATGTCGGCGCGGCGTGATCTATCGGCGGTTGCCAACCGCCAGGATCCCGCAAGGTCAATTGCTGTCATCTGGAGCGACCGGTCATCAGAGACGTTCTTCGGTCTGCGCGTCAAACAGCGAGGCCATGCTCATATCGAAGGCAAGCCGTACCTTGGAGCCAACCGCGTAACGCCGTGCGCCACCGATACGAACCGACATGACATGACCGGCATGCTTCAGCCACAGCAGGTTGTCGGCGCCCATGGGTTCCTCGATATCGACGATCGCCTCATGCACTTCGCCGCACTGGATGTCGCTATCGACCTTGATGTGCTCCGGACGCGCACCGAGCGTTACCTTGCGCCCCGGCGTCAGCGGTTCGGAGGCCTCGTAACCGTCGAGCGAGAAGCTGACGCCATTGGTGCGGAACACCGTCTTGCCGCCCTCTTCCGCCAGTTCGCCGGGCAGGAAGTTCATCGAGGGCGAACCGATGAAGCCCGCGACAAACTGGTTCTTCGGCCGGTTGTAGATCGTCACCGGATCATCGAGCTGCTGGATAACGCCGCTCTTCATGATGGCGATGCGGTCAGCGAGCGTCAGTGCCTCGATCTGGTCGTGCGTCACGTAGATCATCGTGTTCTTGAGCGACTGGTGCAGCCGCTTGAGCTCGACGCGCAGTTCCGAACGCAGCTTGGCATCAAGGTTTGACAGCGGTTCGTCGAACAGGAAGACGTCGACGTCGCGCACCAGCGCACGCCCGATCGCCACGCGCTGGCGCTGGCCACCGGAAAGCTCGGCAGGCTTTCGCTTCAACAACGGCTCGATCTGCAGGATGCCGGCAGCACGTGCAACACGCTTGTTGATCTCGTCCTTCGGCACCTTGGCGACCCGAAGCCCGAAGGAAAGGTTCTTCTCCACCGACATCTGCGGGTAAAGCGCATAGGACTGGAACACCATGCCGATGCCGCGATCCTTCGGCTCTTCCCAGGTGACGTTGCGGTCCTTGATGAAGATCTGCCCGTCGGTCGGCTCCAGCAGCCCCGCAATGCAGTTCAAGAGCGTGGACTTGCCGCAACCGGAGGAGCCCAGCAGCACCAGGAATTCGCCGTCACGAATATCGAGGTTGAGGTTTTCGAGGACCTTCACGGATCCGAAAGCGAGGGACAGGTCGCGGATGGAGACGCTGTTCTTTTTGATGGACACGACGTCGTGCATCAGGCTTATCCTTTAACTGCGCCGGCGGCGATGCCGCGAACGAAAAGCCGGCCGGAAACGAAATAGACGATCAGGGGAACCGCTCCGGTCAGAAGCGTTGCAGCCATGTTGACGTTGTATTCCTTCACGCCCTGGACGGAGTTGACGATGTTGTTGAGCTGCACGGTCATCGGATAGACATCCGGTCGGGTGAACACGACGCCGAACAGGAAGTCGTTCCAGATGCCGGTGACCTGCAGGATCATCGCAACGACGAAGATCGGCAGCGCCATCGGCAGCATGATCCGGAAATAGATCTGCCAGAAACCGGCGCCATCGATGCGGGCCGCCTTGAACAATTCCACCGGCAGCGACGCAAAGTAGTTGCGAAACAGCAGTGTCAGGATCGGCATGCCGAAGATCGTATGAACGATGACGAGGCCGGTCAGCGTGCCGTAGACGCCGATTTCGCGCAGCGCGATGACCACCGGGTAGAGCATCACCTGATAGGGGATGAAGGCGCCGATGATCAGGATCGAGAAGAACAGTTCCGATCCCTTGAAGCGCCAGTTGGCAAGCGCGTAACCGCTGACGGAGGCAACCGCGATCGACACCACGACGGATGGCACCAGGATGCGCACAGAGTTCCAGAAGCCGCGCGACAGGCCATCGCAGTTCAGACCGGTGCAGGCTTCCGCCCAGGCTTTCACCCAAGGCTCGAAGGTGATCTCCATCGGCGGAGAGAAGATGTTGCCCATCCGCACTTCCGGCATGCCCTTGAGGGATGTGACGACCATCACGTAGAGCGGCAACAGGTAATAGAGCGCGGCAACAATGAGCGTGCCGTAGAGCATGATGTTGCGGGGCGAAAAGGTGCGCCTCGGCTTGCGACCGCGCGGGCCGGTGGCGACCTGGTCGGAGACGGCGTCGAAACCGGCGGCGGCCGTGTTGAGGGTCGAGATGTTAGCCACGCTTTTTCCCTCCGAACTCGAGATAGGCCCACGGAATGATGATGATGGCGACCGTCAGCAGCATCATCGTCGATGCAGCAAAACCCTGTCCAAGGTTCTGAGCCTGGAACATGTAGTCGTAGACATACTTGGCGGGAACTTCCGACGCGTTGCCCGGTCCGCCGCTGGTCTGGGCGACCACGAGGTCGTAAACCTTGACGATGCCGCTCGCGATGATGACCAGCGTGGTGATGAAGACCGGCCGTATCATCGGGATGACGATGAAGAGATAGGTGCGCCACATCGGGATGCCGTCGACGCGCGCGGCTTTCCAGATGTCCTCGTCGATGCCGCGTAGGCCTGCAAGCATCAGGCACATCACGAGCCCGGTACCCTGCCACAGCCCGGCAATCAGGATGCCGTAGATGACGATGTCGGCATTGTAGAGCGGGTCGAAGGTGAAGCTTGTCCAGCCGAGCGACCGGACGATGCCCTGGATGCCGAACTCCGGATTGAGGATCCACTGCCAGACAAGGCCGGTGACGATGAAGGACAGCGCAAACGGATAAAGGAAAATGGTGCGGAAGGCGTTCTCAAACCGGATCTTCTGGTCCATCAGCGCGGCCAGCACGAAGCCGATGACCATGCTGAAGATCAACGAAAGAATGCCGTAGATCGCCAGATTCTGGATCGAGATGATCCAGCGGGACGACGCCCAAAGCCGCTCGAACTGGTCGAGGCCAACGAAGGTGGCGCGCGGCAACAGCCTAGAACTGGTGAAGGAATAAACGACGGTCCAGATGGACCCTCCGAGAAAGATCCCGACAGCGATCAGGATCATCGGGATGGAGGCAATCTTGGCAGTCAGATTGCGGAAAAGCTGGTTGGGGCGCTTGGCATGCGCGTGAGCTGTCATGTCTCAATTCTCCTCGAACGCGGCAAGATTGCCCGGATCTGCCGCGGCAAACGGCCGGCGCACCGACTGCAGCCAATTCCAGCGGCCGGCGCCCACGCGGGGACGCCGGCCGTGCGGTCGCTTGGGGATCAGTCAGCCGAAGAGATGATTTCGACGAAACGCTTCTGAGCTGCCTCCGGCGTCATCGACGCGCTGGAGAAGAACTCGGTCATCAGGTCCTGCTTCTGGCTCTGCGAGTCAGGCGACAGAAGCTGGTCGGTGCTGGTCAGCGCATTGCCCTTGGCAACGATCTCCAGACCCTTCTTCATGCAGTCGTTGGCGGTTCCGAGGTCAATGTCGCCACGGATCGGCAGCGAGCCCTTCTTGAGGTTGAAGGCGACCTGCGTTTCCGGCGCGACGAGCACTTCGGCCAGCGCATCCTGCGCCTTGGACGCTTCTTCGTTCTTCAGAACCGGGAAGTAGAAGGCGTCACCGCCAGTGGTGATGTACTGGCTGACGCCAAGACCCGGAAGGCAGGAATAGTCCTTGCCGGCGACCTTGCCGGCGATCTGGAATTCACCCTGCGCCCAGTCACCCATGACCTGGCCGGCGGCCTTGCCGGTGATGACCATGTTGGTTGCCTGGTTCCAGTCCTGGACATTGGTGCCCATGGAGAGCTCGCGGGCCTGGGCCGCAGCCTCGAAGACCTTCGCGACCTCAGGACCGGCAGCAGCCTCTGCGTCCTTCTTGACGTAGACAGCTTCATGCAGTTCCTTGCCGCCGAGCGCCAGCAAGAGCGTATCGAAGAGGCCGTTCGCCTGCCACGCCTGACCGCCAAGCGCCAGCGGATGGATGCCCGCTTCCTTCAGCTTCGGACCCGCCGCGACGAATTCGTTCCAGTCCTTCGGCACCGGCACGCCGGCCTTTTCGAAAGCTTCGTTGTTCAGCCACAGCCACTGCCAGGAATGGATGTTGACCGGAACGCAATAGATCTTGCCATCGATGGTGCAGCTGTCGAGCAGGCTCGAGGGCTTGATGACTTCTTTCCAGTTACCCTTTTCGGCCACGGCCGTGAGGTCCCGCATCAGGCCCGCTTCAACGAGTTCCTGCGCCTGGCGTCCGTGGTTGAACTGGGTGGCGCCCATCGGGTCACCGCCGGTGATGCGGCTGATCATGATCGGGCGAGCGGTGCTGCCGCCGCCGGCGATTGCGCCATCGACCCATTTGTTGCCGCTGGCATCGAACTTCGTCGCCAGTTCCTTCACGGCAGCAGCCTCGCCGCCGGATGTCCACCAATGGGTTACTTCGAGGTCGGTCGCTTGGGCGACGCCCAATGGCAGCACGACGGTTGCGGCAAGTACGGCCGCCATTGCACGGAAATTCATGAGTCTCCTCCCTCACTGAAACGTTGCAGTAAGAAGGCTAGGGCAAAATGAATGATCCGGCAACTGCTTTTCTTTCGACTTTCGTCTAGCGGTACATAAACACAACCTACGTTTGTGCTCGTAGGACATGATTCTTCACTGGGCGGGCTTATTATCGGCGCAAACGGGCTCGTTTGGTCGGAATTCCTTAACGCGGATCCAGCATAAATGTTGTGCAGCTGCGAAATCTGGTTTCGCACCTGCGTTGTACAAGCGTACGTTTGTAAACGAACCTATCGGCTCAAAAAGCTGCCCTGAAAGCATCTGTATCGTTACAGGAAAAGATGCAGACCATGATGTACACCCCCGGTAAAAAGGGTGTATGGCTGTTTTTGGCCAAGAGAGATTCCTGCTTCGGCGCGACGGTGATGATGGACGACTTAGGAAGATCAAAAGCAGGCGTAGCGCCGGCGGCCCTGAACGAACGGCCGACGCTGAAGACGATCGCCTACATGACCGGGCTCGGCATCACGACTGTCTCCCGAGCCCTGAAAGATGCGCCGGATATCGGCGCCGAAACCAAGGAACGCGTGCGGCTGATTGCCCAGCAACTCGGCTACCAGCCGAACCGCGCTGGTGTGCGCCTGCGCACCGGAAAGACCAATGTCATCGCGCTGGTCTTGAGCATCGACGACGAGATCCTGGGCTTCACCAGCCACATCGTCCGCGGCATCACCGAAGTTCTGGCCGGCACGCCCTACCACCTCGTCGTCACGCCGCATTCCTTCGAAAAGGATGCGATGATCCCGGTCCGCTATATCCTCGACACCGGCTCGGCCGATGGCGTGATCATCTCGCGCATAGAGCCTGAAGACCCGCGTGTGCGACTTATGTTTGAGCGCAAGCTTCCCTTCGTCACCCATGGACGCAGCGACATGGGCATCGTCCACCCCTTCCATGACTATGACAACGAAGCTTACACCTATCAGGCGGTCGAGAAGCTCGTGCAGAAGGGTCGCAAGCGCATCGCTCTTCTGTCACCGCAAAGCCGATTCTCGTTTTATGTGCACAGCCGCGTCGGCTTTGAGCGTGGTCTTGCCGATTTCGGCGCTCATGAGGTGTCGATGGGCCGCATCACTAGCGAAACACCGCTGACCGAGGTTCGCGCCTATGTCGAGCGGATGATGCGCTCGTCCGATCCGCCGGATGGGATCATTTCCGTCAGCGGCTCCTCCTCGATCGCGATGATGGCTGGAATCGAAGCGGCAGGAAAAAGGCTCGGGGTCGATGTAGACCTTGTATCCAAGCAGGCGACCGATATCCTGAACTGGATCCGTCCGGAGATCTACACGGCCTATGAAGACATTCGCCAGGCAGGCCGGGAACTCGCAAAAGCCCTGATCGCCAGCATCAATGGCGCCGACCCAGCCTCGCTGCAAAGCGTTGCCCAGCCTGTCTGGCCGCAGCGCCGCAACACCTGACGTCGCGCCGTCAGTCCTCGCGGATGTCTTCTTCCAGATGCGATGGCTTGAAGTTCTTCATCACCCGCAGCGTGAGGAAGGTGACAAAGGAAAGCACGACGGCGGTGTCATAGGCGCCAAGCCCGACCGCAGTCCCGATCGCACCGGTTGCCCAGAGGCTTGCCGCCGTTGCCGTGCCGCGCACGCTGTTTTTCACCACGAGAATGGCGCCTCCGCCGATGAAGCCCATGCCGGTGATCAGCCCTTCCACGATGCGGGCAGTCGCCTCGGGCTCGCTCATGGTGATGCGCTCGGCAGCCTGGACAAAGCCGCACGTGGCGATTGCCACCAAGGGAAAGGTGCGCAGGCCGGCGCTACGTTCGTTGCGCTCGCGGTCCCAGCCGATCGGGAGCGCCAATGCGTAGGCGACCAGCAATGCCGTCAGATGGGGAATGATGTCGAAGTTGATGCCGAGCGAATTCAGCCATTCAACCACGTGACGCTCCTGGCTTCTTCACGACAATGCCAACCCGACGGCAACCATGTCGCCGTCGTCCCGGCACGGCTGCGAACGGCAACCTCGAAACCTGATCAGTTCAACTCGGCACTCTTCAGCGCGGCTTCAAACTTTACCCGCGCCTCATCCGGCGTCACCCGCCCATCGAGTGCTGCAAGAATGGCGTCATAGGCGCTGGCAAAATGGGCGTCCTTGCGGTCGGGCCACTTGGAACGGGCAAACTGGTGGGCCTGGAATGGGCTGAAAATCAGGTCGTCACCAGCCCGAACCGGATGGTCCCAAAGCTTATTCTGCATGTCCGCCTCCCTACGTATGCAAAACCAGTTAGAGCGCTGGCAAATTAAAGCCAGAGGCAAAGGTTACTCTGCGGCCGCATCTTTAGCAATGTCGCATGTGCGCATGTGCTTTTACACGCCCACGAAGGGCTTCTGTCACTCTTCAGCGCAAGCCGGTTCATCGTCACGGCTCCAGGCCGCAAGCTCGTCCAGAAGCTCCAGCAATTCGCCAAGCCGCGCCTTGCCGAACTTCTCCTCAAGCGCGTCATAGATCGCCTGGCTGTCGGGCAGAACATCCTTGATGATGGCTTCCCCGGCGGGCGCGAGCGTCAGAAGCACGCGTCGTCCGTCGCTGCTGTCCTTGTGCTTGGAGATGAAGTTCCGCTCCTCGAGCGAGCGGATCATCCGTGTCAGGCTCGGCGCCAGGATAAATGCGCGCTCGGCTACTTCGGAGGCGTCGAGCGTCCCGGCCTCCTTCAGGACACGGATCACCCGCCATTGCTGCTCGGTGACGCCATGCGCGGCAAGCATAGGCCGGAAATGGCTCATCACCGCTTCGCGGGCTCGAAGCAGCGCGATCGGCAAGGAATAGCGCACCGCACGCGGACCCGTTCCAGCCCCGTGTCCGACTTCATCCCTGCTGCTGTCGTTTCCGTCCGACATCGTTTGTCTACCAACTCCTCGTCACCGCGTTACATCGGCCATCTGCGGGGCAACGACAAGACGGATAAGTTTCGCGCGCCGTTCAAGCCTGTTTTTCCGTGCGACGCGCGCGCCATTCGCCCGGCGGTTCGCCAACCCGCTTGCGGAAGAAGCGCGAGAAATAGGCTGGGTCGTGGAAGCCGAGCTCGAAGGTGATATCCTCGACCGACCGCACCGTGAACAGCAGCAGGCGCTTGGCCTCCAGCAACCGGCGATCATCGATGAAGGATTTCACCGACTGCCCGTAAGCCTGGTGGCAAGCCTTGGCCAGCAGGTGCGGCGTCGTCCCCAGCGTCTCGAGGTAACGGTCAAGTGGCCAGTTGTCGCGGAAATGCACGTCAACGAGCGATTTCAGCTTTCGGGCGAGGTCGAGATCCGGCGTCGGGTTTTCCGTGCTCCCCCTCGCAAGCCGCGCAATGTCATTGGCAGCAACCGCAATCAGTGCAGGCAGGGACGCGCTATAACCTTCGCGGTATTCCACCTGCAACCGCTGGACCGTCGCCCGCAATCTGTCCCAGAGCGGGCTGCCTTTTTGCCGGGACTCGAACAGCGGGCGCTCGAAGTCGAGCGCTGCCAGGGGCTTCACCAGCGGCAGCGCGCTATCGGCAACTGAAACCACGATCGCATCCGTCGTTTCCGGCTCGATGTTGAAGCCATGAACGGTACCGCTTGGCATGAAGCTCACCGCCGGCGCTTCGAATTGGATCACCTGGTCCTCGATGAAATACGCGCCGCTGCCGGAGGTCCAGAAGGTGATCTGCGCCATCTGGCCGTGCTTGTGGGCGGCCACCTTGCCGAAATGCACCTGCCGGCGCGCCATCACCGTCTCGACATGGATGAAACCGACGTCGAGCGGCCGGTCCGGCTCGCCGTAGACAAAAAAGCTTGGCACGGACTGCAGGGTGGTCGGCATGAAAAAGTACAACCGATTTCGCTTGGCTGTACATAGCCCCTTCCCAGCCTCCGTTCTAGCCTGTGCTTGATCTGGGAGGATTAGCGATGAAAACCGAGGACTTTCGCGCCGATAAGAGCCGTCCCCTGACGGGTGCCGAATATATCGCCTCGCTGCGGGACGGCCGCGAAGTGTACATCAACGGCGAACGCGTCAGCGACGTCACCACCCATCCGGCGATGCGCAATTCCGTCCGGTCGCTGGCGCGGCTTTACGATGCGCTGCATGACGAAAAGACCAAGGACATCCTGACTTCGCCGACCGACACCGGCTCCGGCGGTTACACCCACAAATATTTTCGCGTGGCGCGCTCGGCGCAGGATCTTGTCGCGCAGAAGGAGGCGATCGCTCATTGGGCGCGCATGTCCTACGGCTGGATGGGCCGCACCGCCGACTACAAGGCGGCCCTGATGAACACGCTCGGCGCCAATGCCGATTGGTACGGGCCGTTCAAGGACAACGCGCTCGCATGGCACAAGCGCGCGCAGGAAAACGTGCTGTTCATGAACCACGCGATCGTCAACCCGCCGATCGACCGCCACAAGCCTGCAGATGCGGTGAAGGACGTCTTTGTCCATATCACCCGCGAGACCGATGCCGGCATCTATGTCTCGGGCGCCAAGGTCGTCGCGACCTCCTCGGCGCTGACGCACTACAACTTCCTCGCCCAGGGCTCGGCAACGGTCACGGAGGACCCGTCGCTGTCGGTCATGTTCATCGTTCCGATGAATGCCCCCGGCATCAAGATGTTCTGCCGCGTTTCCTATGAACAGGCGGCCAATACGCTCGGCCACCCGTTCGATTACCCGCTGTCATCACGCTTCGATGAAAACGACGCGATCCTCGTGCTCGATGATGTCTTCGTACCTTGGGAGGATGTCCTTGTGCTGCGGGATGCAGGCAAGATCCTCTCTTTCCATCCGGCCTCCGGCTTCATGCACGGTTATTGTTTCCAGGGCTGCATCCGCTTCGGCGTGAAGCTGGATTTCCTGGCGGGGCTGCTTGCCAAGGCGCTGCGCGCCACCGGCGGCGACGCCTTTCGCGGCAACCAGGCGATGCTTGGCGAAGTCATCGCCATCCGGCACCAGTTCTGGTCCTTCGCCAACGCCATGGCCTATAACCCGATCCCCTGGGCGAGCGGCGCGGTGCTGCCAAACCTGGAAGCGGCACTTTCCTACCGCACCTTCATGTCGGACGCCTATCCGCGCGTCATCGACATCATCCGCCGCACGGTCGCGTCAGGCCTTATCTACCTTCCCTCCTCGGCCAGGGATTTTGCCAACCCCGCGATCGACCGCTACCTTGCGCAATATGTGCGCGGCTCGAACGACATGGGCTATGTCGAGCGCATCAAGATCATGAAGCTGTTGTGGGACGCGACCGGCACCGAGTTCGGCGGGCGCCATGCGCTCTACGAATTGAACTATGCCGGTGCGCCGGAGGAAGTTCGTCTGCAGGTGCTGAAAGGCGCCGAGCGCGGCGGTCGCTTGAAGGAAATGGAAGCGCTCGTCGACCAATGCATGTCCGACTATGACGAGAATGGCTGGACGAGTGACACCTGGCTTCCGCCGCTCAACAATGACACGGGCCTTTCCACGGCAGCCGAATAACGAGGGCAGCCATGCCAGGACAGGTCTCCCAAACCGAATTTCGAAACGCCATGGCGCGGGTCTGCGCACCGGTCAACGTGGTCACTACCAACGGAGCGGCAGGGCGCGGCGGCTTCACGGCAACTGCCATGTGTTCGGTAACGGATGACCCGCCGACACTGCTTGTGTGCATGAACAGCCGCTCGGCCCAGACACAGTTGTTTCTCGAGAATCGCCGCTTCTGCGTCAACGTGCTGACCGGCGAGCACAAGGATCTTGCTGCCGTTTTCGCCGGGCGCGAGGCCAACATGGCGGCTCGTTACGCCGCCGCCGACTGGATCGTCCTGCGGTCCGGCAACCAGGCGCTCGCGGATGCGATCGTTTCCTTCGATTGCTCGCTGACGCAGGCAAACCTCGTCGGCACGCATCATATCCTGATCGGTGAAGTCGCCGAGATCCGCAGCCGCAAGGACGGGCAAGCGCTGCTTTATTTCGACCGCAACTATGTCCATGTGCCGACCCAGATCGGCAGCTTCGGCGGCTAGACTGATGCTGTTGACACCGGCCGGAACATATTTAACATGATAATTATAGAGAAAGCGACTTGAGCTCGGCAGGGAGGAAACGTGCCACACTTGACGCTTGAATATTCCGCCAACCTCGATGATCGGGTCGACTTCGACGCGCTCTGCGCGCGGGTGCTCGATACCATCCTTGCCACGGGTCTGTTCGAAGTCGGCGCCGTGCGTGTCCGCGCCATCCGGTGCCAGGCTTATGCGGTCGCGGACAATCTTCCCGAAAACGCCTTTGTCGACCTGTCCTTCCGTATCGGCGTGGGCCGAAGCCTGGATGAGAAGAAGCGCGCTGGCGAGCAGATCTTCACGGTGGTGGCGGAGGAGTTGTCAGAACTGTTCAAGACACCGCACTTCGCTCTGTCGATGGAGATCCGCGAGATCGACCCGGATCTCAGTTGGAAGAAGAACGCCATCCACCCGCGCTTGCGGCAGGCGAACGCATGATCCGGCCTCAGGCCGCTGTTGCAATGAGCGGGAGACGACATGTCCAGGCTTGATGAAAACCTTTCGAAGGCGCAACGCTACCTCGCCCACTTTGCTGAAAACGGCGTGATGAACCACATCAACGGCGAAGCTGTGGCGGCCCTCGACGGCACGACCTTCGAGACAATCTCCCCGGTCGATCTGAAGCCGCTGGCGAAGGTGGCGCATGGCAAGGCGGCCGACATCGACCGGGCAGCACAAGCGGCGCGCGAGGCCTTCCCGGCCTGGGCGGCAATCAGCGGCGAACAGCGCAAGAAGCTCCTCCACAAAATTGCCGATGCGATCGAAGCCCGCGCCGAAGAGATCGCGTTCGTGGAATGCATGGACACCGGCCAGGCGCTGAAGTTCATGGCCAAGGCAGCCCTGCGTGGGGCCGAAAACTTCCGCTTCTTCGCCGACCGCGCCCCCGAGGCGCGCGATGGCAAGAGCCTGAGGACGCAGGGGCAGGTCAACCTGACGACGCGGGTGCCGATTGGGCCGGTCGGCATCATCACGCCGTGGAATACACCCTTCATGCTCTCCACCTGGAAGATCGCGCCGGCGCTCGCAGCCGGCTGCACCGTCGTCCACAAGCCGGCCGAGTTTTCACCGCTTACGGCGCGGCTGCTGATCGAGATCGCCGAAGAGGCAGGCTTGCCGAAGGGTGTGTGGAACCTCGTCAACGGCTTCGGCGAAGAGGCTGGCAAGGCACTGACCGAACATCCCGCCATCAAGGCCATTGGCTTTGTCGGCGAGAGCCGGACCGGCTCGGCGATCATGAGACAGGGTGCCGATACGCTGAAACGCGTGCATTTTGAACTCGGCGGCAAGAACCCGGTCATCGTGTTTGCCGATGCGGACCTTGATCGCGCGGCCGATGCCGCCGTCTTCATGATCTATTCGCTGAATGGCGAGCGATGCACCTCTTCCTCACGGCTTCTCGTCGAAGAAAGCGTCTATGACAGGTTCACTAGCCTGGTGGCGGAAAAGGCCGGTCGCATAAAGGTCGGTCACCCGCTCGACCCGGAAACCGTCGTTGGCCCCCTCGTGCATCCGGTGCATGAGAAGAAGGTCCTCGACTATATCGAGATCGGCAAATCCGAAGGCGCGACGGTTGCCGCGGGTGGCACCAGGTTCAATGGACCCGGTGGCGGCTGTTATGTCTCCCCCACGCTCTTCACCGGCGCGACAAACGCGATGCGGATTGCGCAGGAGGAGATTTTCGGGCCAGTCCTCACCGCCATCCCCTTCAAGGATGAAGCCGAAGCCCTCAGCATCGCCAACGACATCCAGTACGGCCTCACCGGTTACCTCTGGACATCGGACGTCACCCGCGCCTTCCGCTTTACCGATGCGCTTGATGCCGGAATGATCTGGGTGAACTCGGAAAATATCCGGCATTTGCCGACACCGTTTGGTGGCACGAAGAGCTCCGGAATCGGCCGCGATGGCGGCGACTGGTCGTTTGACTTCTACATGGAAACAAAGAACGTCGCCTTTGCGACGAGCGCACACGCCATCCCGAAGCTGGGTGGCTGATCGTCGGCGGGAGGGCCGAGATCGTGTGCGAATGACATCTGAGGAGGAACAATGCCGCTTCCCAAGCCGAATCTTTATCCGCCTTTCAACATCGTCCGCCTCAGCCATGTCGAGTTCTGCGTTACCGACCTTGCCAAGTCGCGCGCCTTTTATGTCGACACGCTTGGCCTCCAGGTCACCGACGAAACGGCTGACACCATCTACCTGCGGGCCATGGAAGAGCGCGGCCACCACTGCATCGTGCTGAAACAGGCCGCAGAGCCGCGGGCGGGCGAGCTCGGCTTCAAGGTTTTCGATGAGGAGGACCTCGAAAAGGCCGCGCATTTCTTCAAGGGCAAGGGGCTTCCGGTGGAATGGGCGGAGCGTCCCTTCCAGGGTCGCACCTTCAGGACGCGCGATCCGCATGGCGTGCCGCTGGAATTCTACAGCAAGATGGACCGGCTCCCGCCAATCCACCAGAAATACGCGCTCTACAAAGGCGTGAAGCCGCTTCGCATCGACCACTTCAACTGCTTCTCACCCAATGTCGATGAAAGCGTCGCCTTCTACAACGAGATCGGTTTTCGCGTTACCGAATATACCGCCGACGAAGAAACCGGCCGCCTGTGGGCGGCCTGGACACACCGCAAGGGCGGCGTCCACGACATCGCCTTCACCAATGGTCGGGGACCCCGGCTGCATCACACTGCCTTCTGGGTGCCGACGCCGCTCAACATCATTGACCTGCTGGATCTGATGGCAACCACCGGCTGGGTAAAGAACATCGAGCGCGGCCCCGGCCGCCACGGCATCTCCAACGCCTTCTTCCTTTATATCCTCGACCCGGACGACCACCGCATCGAGATCTACTGCTCCGATTACCAGACGGTTGATCCGGAGCTCGAACCGATCAAATGGGACCTGAAGGATCCGCAGCGGCAAACGCTGTGGGGCTCACCCGCACCGCGGTCATGGTTCGAGCACGGCAGCACGTTCGACGGCGCGACGATCCGCGAGCCGGACCTGAAGGCGCAGCCGATCATTGCCCCATGAGGAGCCCAGGATGACGCGTGCACGACTGGTGAGTTACAGCCGCGGCGGAAAGAGCGGTTACGGGCTGCTCCGTGAGACCGGCATCGTTGATCTCTCCATCCGGCATCCGGAATGGCCGACGCTACGCGAGGTGATCGAGGCTGGCGCGCTGAAGCGACTGGTCGACGAGGCGCAAGGTCTGCCCGCCGATTTTGCTGAAGCCGAGATCACCTACGAGATCCCGATACCCGCGCCCGAAAAGATCATCTGCGTCGGCGTAAACTTCCCCGACCGCAACGAGGAGTACAAGGACGGCCAGGCGGCTCCGCCGAATCCGTCGCTCTTCGTCCGTTTTCCGCGCTCCTTTACCGGCCACGGGCAACCGCTGATCCGGCCGCCGGAAAGCAAGCAACTAGATTACGAAGGCGAGATCGCCATCGTCATCGGCAAAGGGGGCCGGCGTATTCCGGAAGCCTATGCGCTTTCCCACATTGCAGCCCTCACCCTCTGCAACGAAGGCACGATCCGCGACTGGGTGCGGCACGCCAAGTTCAACGTGACCCAGGGCAAGAACTTCGATTCCTCTGCCTCCATGGGCCCTTGGCTCACTCCCTATGAGGACGAGGCGCAACTGGCCGACGTTTCGCTCGAAACCCGGGTCAACGGCGAGATCCGTCAGCGAGACCGGACGAGCCGGATGATCTTCTCCTTCCGCAAGATCATCAACTACATCTCCGCATTCACCACCCTTGTTCCCGGCGATGTCATCGTCTGCGGCACGCCGACCGGCGCCGGCGCAAGGTTCGATCCGCCGATCTGGCTGAAACCCGGCGATGTGGTCGAGGTCGAGGCGGAAGGGGTCGGCGTCTTGCGCAACAGCGTCGTCAACGAAGAGGTGTGACATGTTGACGAAGGACCAGATCGACGCCGCAGCATCCGCCCTCGATGAGGCCGAACGGACCCGTGTCCAGACCGGGCTCGTGTCCCTGACCTACCCCGACATGACCATGGACGACGCTTATGCGATCCAGGCCGAGTGGGTGCGCCGCAAGCGCGACGCCGGGCGCAAGGTGATCGGCTGGAAGATCGGTCTCACCTCCAAGGCGATGCAGAGCGCGCTCAACATCAACATCCCGGACTCCGGCGTCTTGTTCGACGACATGCTGTTTGAGGACAATGCCACGATCCCCAAGCACCGGTTCATCCAGCCTCGCGTCGAAGCCGAGATCGCCTTCATCATGAAGGCGCCGCTGCAGGGGCCGGGCGTCACCGTCTACGACGTGCTCAACGCGACGGACTATGTGACGCCGGCGCTGGAGATCCTCGACACGCGGATCCGGCGGGTCGATCCGGAGACGAAGAAGCCACGCAACATCTTCGACACCATTGCGGACAACGCCGCAAATGCCGGCATCGTCACGGGCGGGCGCGTCATGCGGCCGGACCAGATCGACATGCGCTGGATGGGCGCGATCGTCTCACGCAACGCCGAGGTCGAGGAAACCGGCCTTGGCGCCGGCGTGTTGAACCAGCCGGCGCGCGGTGTCGCCTGGCTTGCCAACCGCCTGGCGCAATATGGCGACCGGATCGAAGCGGGGCAGATCGTTCTTGCCGGCTCCTTCATCCGCCCCATCGAAGCCCGCCACGGCGACACGATCATCGCCGATTTCGGGCCCTGCGGCTCCGTGAGCCTGTTCTTCGAGTAGGAGTTGCCACACCCGCGCCCAAGAACCTCTTCAAGCAGCCCCTCGGCCAGCCGGGAGTCCCTGCTCGCCGATTTCAAGGCAACCGCGACCAGCACCGGCAAGGCCGAAGGCCGGGTTTACTAGCTGCACGTCAGGCCGAAAGCCGCTGCGGTCCCAAGGGGCCGTAATCGAACTCCGCGGTTGCCGGGCCAAACTTCTTCAGCGCCGCCGGGGCATCGAACGGGTCGAGATGCAGTTCGATGAAGGTCAACGCATTGCTGACGGCAGCCTTCTCCAGCACCGCCTCGAGTTCGCCTTCCGTGCGCGCATGCGCGGTGAGGAAGTTGCCCTTCTCGCTGAAGACGCCCGCGAGTTCGGCATATTTCCAGTTCGCGACGTCGTTATACGCCTCCTGCATGCCGAGGATGTAACGCTCGATCGTGTAGCCGCGGTTGTTCAACAGGAAGATGATCGGCTTCAATTCCAACCGGAGCAACGTGGACAACTCCTGCGCGGTCAGCTGGAATGAACCGTCGCCGATGAACAGAAGGTGGCGACGATCAGGGGCGGCCAGCGCGGTGCCGAGCGTCGCGGGCAGCGTGTAACCGATAGAACCCCAGATATTCGCGCTGATATAAGTCACATCCGGAGCCAGGGCCTGAGACGTCAGCCCGATATTGGACGTGCCGCTTTCGGCGAGCACGGTATCGCCCGCCTTGATGAACCGTGCCATCCGCTGCCAAAGGCGTTCTTGCGTCAGCGGCGCATCGGCTTGCGGCGACCAGGCTTCCTCCTCCAGCCTGCGATGGTTGTCGCCGGCGCGCTCCGGAACCTGTTGCAGCAGGTGTCGCAGCAGTTCCTGCGCATTCACGCCCTCATAGCGCACGCTGCCGATCGTGACGCTGTGGCCGGCCAGCATAATGGTGTGGTCCTTCGGCAGGTTCTGCGTGAAGTGCCCGGAATTGAATTCGATGAACCGCGGCGCCGTGGTGATGAGGCAGTCGGATTCTTCAATCCAAGCCTTTGCCTCGACGCTCGAACCCTCGCCCAGATAATGACCGACCCAGAGCGCGTGTGTCTCGCTGAGGATCGCCTTGCCCGTCGTCAGGCTCGCATAAGGCACAGCCGCCTTTCCCACCAGCTCGACCATCAGATGGCGCAGTCCGAGGCGATCGGCATCCATGTCGGTCAGCAAGGCCGGTCGCTTCGCCTGCGACCACAGCCGCAGCGCATGTTCCACCGCAGCCTCCAACTGGCGCGGATCGCTTGCAAATGAGAGATCGAGCGGCGCGTCCGGCGCCTCGACGGTGAGATAAGAAACGTCGGACGGCAGCTGGATGTAGACCGGCTTCTTTTCCCGCAGGCAGGTCGTCAGCACCCGGTCGATCTCACCCACCGCATTCGCGAACGTGATCCGCGTCTGCGCCGCGGTGAACTGGCGAAAGCAGATCATCATGTCGTCGTAGTTGCCATCCGCCAACGTATGGTGCAGCGGCAGGCGCTGTTCCATCGCGTGAAGCGGCGGCGCGCCGGTGATGCAGACCACCGGCACATGTTCGGCAGCGGCGCCGGCCACCCCGCAAATCGCGCTCAACTCGCCCACGCCATAGGTCGTCAGCAGTGCGCCCGCACCTTTCAGCCGGGCATAACCATCGGCGGCATAGGCGGCATTGAGTTCATTGCAGTTGCCGACGAATTGCAGCCCGTCGCACGCCTTCACCTGCTCCAGGAACTGGAGGTTGTAGTCTCCGGGCACCCCGAACATATGCTCGATGCCAATTTCGGTCAGGCGCTTCAGGAGAAACTGTCCGATCGTCATCTGCATGCTGCACTCCTCCGTAGCTAGGCATCAGGTTCCGGTCTTCATGATGCCTCATCACCGGCGCAAGCGCCTTGCATAATCAGCGCGCTCAGCTCACGATATGCATCATTCGTGCATGAAAAGGCGGATCGATGCGATGATTGCCAAGCTTGACCACTATGACCTGAAGCTCTTGAGCGAGTTGCAGAAGGATGGCCGCCTGAGCAATTACGACCTCGCCGAGCGCATCGCGTTGTCGCCGTCGCAATGCTCGCGCCGCCGCTCCCGGCTAGAGGCGGAAGGCATCATCGAGGGCTACAAGGCGATCGTGAACCGCACCAAGGTCGGTCTCGACCTCCTCGTCGTGGTGTCGGTGACGCTGTCGGCCCAGAACCAGGATGGCGCGCGCCGGTTCGGCACCCTGATCAACGACCTGCCGGAAGTCATCGAGGCCTTCGCGCTGACGGGTGACATGGATTATTACCTCAAGGTGGCGGTGGCGAGCCTGAGCGACCTGTCGCGCTTCATCAACGACGTGCTGCTGCCCCACGAGTCGGTCCAGAAGGTCAGGACATCCATCGTTCTGGACGTGCTGAAGCGCGATCACGGGCTGATGCTGCCGCGCCCTTAGCGTTGTCCATCCCGCTCCAACACGGTGAGCATCGTCAGCGCGTTCTCAATGGCGGCACCGGAGGCCGTGTTGTCGAACACGCACCAGCTGTTCTTCCCGAGCAGCGCGGCATAATCTCGGATCTCCTCATCGCTGTAGCTGCTGTAATAGATCTTCGGCGCACCGTGCAGGCGAAGATAAGGAACATCGCCGGTGAAGCTCGCGCGCGGCCAGACCAGCGCCGGGTCGGCCAGCACCCGGCCGATCTTGTGGTGCTCCAGCAGGGAGAGCGCCTCTTGCGACGCCCAGCTCTTGTGCCGCGCCTCGATGACGATCTGGCCGTCGTGGTGGGCCCGCATCATCTCAAGCGAGCGCGTCACTCTGTCCTCGTCAAAGGAGAGAGACGGCGGCAACTGGCAAAGCAGCGGCCCGAGCTTGGGGCCGAGAGGCACGATATCCTCCAGGAACGTGCCGAATGGCTCGGCGATCTCCTCCAGCCGGCGCACATGCGAGATCTCCTTCGGCATCTTCACCGCAAAGCGGAATGCCTCCGGTACCGACTCCGCCCAGCGCGCGAAAGTCGCCGGCTTGTGGCGGCGGTAGAAGGTGGTGTTGATCTCCACTCCGTTGAACACGCAGGCGTATCGCGACAGCCCGTTTCCCTCCGCCGGAAATTTGTCGGCGACGGTCTTCGGGATCGACCATGCGGCAGTGGCGACGATCGGCAATGCTTCTCCTCCTGTGAACACGGGCGGGGTGCCCGTGCATCAACGCAGAAGAAGCGATCTGGTCGCGCCGCTCGTCAGACGGCAGCCGGTTCCGGCAAGGCGCTTTGGCGTACAACGATCCGGGCGTGATAGGGAACGCGGGTATAGAGGTCGATGACGTCCTGGTTGATCAACCGGACGCAACCGGCCGAGGTCGCCTTGCCGATCGACTGCCATTCCGGCGAACCGTGCAGGCGGTAGAGCGTGTCCTTGCCGTCCTGGAAGATATAAAGCGCCCGCGCGCCGAGAGGGTTCTTGATGCCCGGCTCCATGCCGCCGTTCTCCACCGAATAACGGGCCAGATGCGGCTGGCGCTTGATCATGTCGTCCGGCACCTTCCAGCGTGGCCAGGGCTGGCGCCAATGCACGATCCCCTCGCCTTGCCAGGCAAAACCGTCGCGCCCGATGCCGACGCCGTAGCGCATCGCGGTGCCGCCCGGCTCGACGACGTAAAGGAAGCGGCTCGCAGTATCGACCACCACCGTGCCCGGCGCTTCTCCCGTCGGGTCAGGCACCCGCTGGCGGTAGAACTTCGGGTCGATCTGCTGGTAGGGCACCGCCGGAATGGTGTGGCCGCCATCCTCCAACGCACCGTAACGCTTCTGCAGTTCGGCCTCCTCCGGCGCCACGACCGGGCGCGCTGGGGCAGCCTGCGGCACCGGAGCCGGCGCAGTGGCGGTGGTCGTCGTCTGGCAGCCTGCCAGAGCGGCGGTCATGGACATGGAGCTCAGCAGGAATGAGCGGCGGGAGATCTGTCGGGAGGTGAACATAATACGGCAATCCAAAGATGAAGGCCGGGTTCTTCCCGAACTAAGGCACCATCTCAAGGCAACGCCGATCACATAAACGGCATCGGCCGAGCTTTCGCCGCAGCTGTGGCTTTCTTGTTGGTTCTCGCACTTTGCGCCTCTCAGGCGCGGTTGCTCCCCGCACTGATCGGCCACATGTGCCCGTACCAGCGCCACAGGATCAACAGTGTGCAAAGGCCGCCGATCGTCCCGTAGGTAGCGGCCACAATGCTGAAACCGAAATTACCGATCAGCGGCCCGGAGACCAGAAGCCCGATCGGCAGGCCGTACACCGCCTGCATCCGGATGCCGATGATGCGGCCGAGCAGTTCCGGCTTGACGCCCTGCAGAAGCAAGACGGCGAGCGGCAGCAGGCACAACATGGATGCCGCGCCGATCAGCATCAGCACGAAGAACCCGACCCAGACTGACGTCGTCTGGCCCAAAACGACGATCAGCACGTGCCACACGACGCTGAAGATCAGCATGGTGCGCGCCGGCGGGATCAACTGCCCGAGGTAACTGAGGACCAGCGATCCAGCCATGGCGCCGATACCGGTTGCTGCCACCAGATAGCCAAGCGACGTTTGATCGGCGCCATAAACCTCGCGCGTCAGGTAGGGCAGCAGGCCAAGCGTGAAGGGATAGGCCGTGAGGTTCACCAGGAAGGCCAGCACCACGGAGGCAAGATGCGATGGCGTGGCGCGCAGTGCGCGAATGGCGTCGATAAAGTCCCGGACCGGGGTGAAGGCGACATTCAGGGTGGACGTTACGGCAGCGGCCACCTTCACATCGCGCATCAGGATCGCACTCGTCCCGTAAAAGATGACGATGAAAAGATATCCCCATTGAAGCCCCAGCAGGCCGACAACCGTCGCACCCGTCAGCGCGCCGGCAATGCGGGCGAGATCAGTCGTCGTGCGCGACAGGCTGATTGCCGTCATCAGGCTTTCCCGCGGCACGATCTGGCTGGTCAGGACGTTGCGTATACCGAGGTCGGACGGCCGGATGAGGCCGCCCAGTCCCGCGATCAGCAGAGCCGAGACCGGATCCAGCAGGCCCGCAAATGCCAGCGCCAGCAGTGCCGCCGCAAGCACCGAATAGATCACCCGCATGTAAAGCAGGATGTTGCTGTGTCCCACGCGGTCACCGGCAAGCCCGAAGCCCGGCGCGATCAGGGTGCCGGCATATTGCAGCGAGGCGTAGAGCGTCAGCAGCGCAACGGAATTGGTCTCGGTCAGGATGAACCAGCCGAGAATGATGATTTCCATCTCGGTCGCGCAGGAGGTCAACAGGTCGGATGACCACTGGAGCCGGTAATTCCGGTTAGTGAAGGGCGCGAACATCTTGGACGTCATGGCCCGACTGTGGCCCGAAATCAGGAAGCCGAACAGCCACGGCATGAACTTCCCACAGATCAAGATGAGCGGGCTCTCCAAAACCTGTTATTTTGCCCGCTCGCCCCACCAGTGGTTCTGTTCGTCCTCGATATCCTGCAGCAGGCGCATAGCCGGAAGCACGGAGCGCCCGGTCACCCGCGGCGCACGACCCTGGCGCACAGCATCCACGAAGTCGCGGCTTACCTGCGCATTGTTATCCTGCTCGGAAAGCACCCGCCGCTCGTCGCCATCCACCGACAAAGTCCCCTTCAGGATGTCGAGCCGGTAGGCAGCTTGGTCAGTGACGACGAACACATCCAGGATGCGCTCCCTGGAATAGTAGGATCCGGTGCAGACGATCGACTGGTGCGGGCCGGTCTCTACCGTCGCGGTCATTTCCATCGGGATGCCCGTCGCCTCCAGCGGTGGCGGCATGATCGAGAAGGCCCGCAATTTCCGCTGGAACGCCGCTTCAGGATCGCCGCCGCCACAGAGCCATAGCCCGACATCCGTGAGATGGGCGCCGTGGTGCCAGAGAAGGTTGTCCGTCCAGCTTCGCTTGAGCCCGGTCGAGCCGATGTTTTCGAGGCGATGCAGAAAGAGCCGCGAATGAACGTGCCGCACATGCTCCCGCCCTTCCGCCACGCGCTGGCAGAGCTCAATGTGCTCCTTGCGGAACCGCATCGGATGAGCGACGCCAAGCGTTAGCCCCTTGCGTTCCGCCAGTTCGACCACGGCCTCCGCATCCGCATAACTAAGCGCGATAGGGATCTCGACCAGCACATGTTTGCCCGCCTCCAGCGCCTGGATTGCCATTGGGGCGTGCGTATCGCTTGGACCGGTGAGGATCACAACGTCGACGTCGCCGTTCAAGGCATCGGCATAATCCGTCGTCCAGTTCAGGTAGCCATGATCCGTCGCGAAGGCTTCGGTCTTCTCCGCCACGTGCCCGACCAAGCTATGCAACACGCAGTCGTACTCTTGGAGGCTTTCGGAGTGCCACGTGCCCATCATCCCGTGGCCAACCATGCAGATGTTCAAGGCGTTCCTCCCTCGGCAACCTCGATGCGTACCATCTGGCGCACCGAAGCGCTTCGGCCAGTGCAACAGCTAGCGAAGCAGGCCGTCTCGGTCGAACTCCTCCCAGCCGGAAAGATCCGTCTCGGCGGCATTGTTATCAGCCGAAGATCGTTTCTTTGCCTTGGCGCCGCTCTTCAGCGTGCGCGTCAGCTTCGCCTTCAGCGCCGCCCGCCGCCGGTTCTCAATTGCCGCGGCGGCATCCTCTTCGCGCCAGTCTTCGACGATGCCGCGGTCGAGCAGGTCCTCGACCACTCGAGGGTCGAAGACGTGGAAGGTGATCTGCCGTGCCCGCCCCCGCAGCTTCACGGTGCGCGTACCGGCACTCGGCAAGCGGCCGTCTTCGAGCCAGCGGCGCCGCTCGCCGGTGGTGATCGTCAGGATGTCCTCGATCTCGCGCGGGATGACCGGCAGGCTTTCGATATCGACAAGCGCCTTGCTGACGAGGCTCGTCACCGAGCGAAAGTCTTCCTCCTCATCCTCCGGCAACGTCAGCACCAGATCGAGACCGACCAGCGTCAGCGACTTGCGAACCGCCAGCGGCAACTGGGCCCGCAACTCTAGCAGAATACCCTTGGCACGCACCGCCGAACCGAGGGTCGCCGCAGGCGTCAGGGTCCAGCGCTGGACGAGCATCGCTTCGTTGTTTTTGTTCTTCTTCAACATGGCTCCGCAGATGGGAGATAAGGCGGCGCGCGTCAACGTGGACGCCGACGTTGCAATCGATGGGAACAACCTGAATCGCGCCGCGTTCCAGCACCACGATCAACAGGAGGTTTGTTTCATGTCGACAACGACACGAGGTCGCGCACAGGATCGCGCACGCGTTGCGGGCGGCCAGGAGCATGAGGTTCGTTACGAGGCCAAGAAGGAAGGCGTCTCCAAGGATGCCGTCCGCAAATCCGTGAAAGCGGTCGGCAACAGCCGGAACAAGGTCGAGGCCGACCTGGAGCGGAAGCACTAGGCGCCCTGATCAGGCGCGGCGGGCAGAGGGAAATATACCACCACGGGCAGCATGGGCACAAAGTCTGAGGAACGGTCAGCTTTGCTTCCTATTGTAGCGAATGAACGAAATAGCAGGAGAAGACATGACCGAGGATCTTTGGGACAAGCCCGTGGAACTGATGATCGAGAACTCGGACCATTTTCGCCGTGTCAGCAACACCCGGGAAGCCATTGCCTGCCTGGCGACGTCCTGGCCGAAGGACCGCTGCAAGGTGGTTGCCGCGGCCCGCAAGGTCTGTCTCAAGGCGCTGGACGGCAAGGCGACCAGCGCCCAGGCACAAGCCGCTTTCCTGCGGGCAGCAGAGGACGCGGGCATCCTCCGCCATCACTAGGGCAAGATGCGCATCACCCGTGGTGATGCGCCTCCACGTGAGCGGGAGAGCCACCTTCCTTGTATTCCGCCCAGGCCTGGCGCAGGATCTGCACCGCCGAACTCAGGAAGATGCCGGCCATGACGGCAGCGACCGCAAGGTCCGGCCAGGCAGTCGATGTGCCCCAGACGCCAAGGGCCGCGACCATGACGATGACGTTGCCGATCGCGTCGTTGCGCGAGCAAAGCCACACGGAGCGGACATTGGCGTCGCCGTCCTTGTAAGGCCGCAGCAGCACCACCGAGCCGATATTGGCGGCAAGCGCCAGGAACGCGATCACGCCCATGACCTCGGCACTGGGAACGCCGAGAATGAGCGTTTGGTAGACGGTGGAACCGAACACCCAAATGGCCATCAACGTCAGGGATACCCCCTTGAACAGCGCCGCGGTGGCGCGGGTGCGCAGGCTCGCACCGATGACGGCGAGGCTGAGGCCATAGGTCACCGTATCGGCGAGGAAGTCCAACGCGTCGGCCTTCAGGGCCTGTGACCCAGCCAGCTGGCCCGCGATCATCTCGGTGAGGAACATCGCTCCATTGACCGCGATCACGATCCACAGGATCGCCTTGTAACGCGGATCCATGCCATCGAAGGTCGGCACGCCGGCAGAGCAGCAGGATGCTTCCGCATGCGAGTGGGAATGCTCGTGCCCGTGCTCGTGCGCATGGTCATGTTTGTGGTCGTGGTGATGCGCCTCAAGATTATGCTCGAGATCGAGCGCAGGTGTCTCGCGCGACGAGGTTGTTTCGTGTTTGCAGCAGGGATCAGCCATTGACGTTCTCCGATTTGCACCCAACATAGTTCCTCTAGTGACTAGAGGTTCAAGGGCCTCTTGAAAGTTTTTCGGAGAATTTTGCAAATTGACATGTCGATCGGCGAACTGTCGAAGCGCACCGCGGTGAAGGTGCCGACCATTCGCTATTACGAACAGATTGGCCTGCTGCCGGAGCCGCCCCGCACGGACGGCCAGCAGCGACGTTATGGAACAGCAGCCCAGGAGCGGCTGAACTTCATTCGCCACGCCCGCACCCTCGGCTTCGAGGTAGACGATATCCGCGAGTTGCTGACCCTCGCCGCGCATCCCTCCGAGCCCTGCGCCCATGCCGACGAGATCGCCGCCCGACATCTTGCGGCGGTGGAGAAGAGGATCGAGCAGTTGCAGGCGCTCAAGGGCGAACTGGAGCGGATGCTGGAAGCTTGCCACGGCGGCAGCGTTGCTGAATGCCAGGTGATCGAAAGCCTTAGCCTTCCAGTCCCGCAATAGACCTCAAGAGCTGCGCCCTCGTTCCGAACGACGGAACATGGAACTTCTGCCCGTGCCGCTGGACAATGTCTGGGTTAAGCTCCTCGAATCGAACGCACGTGAGGACGTGACTTAGTAATCGGGGGAGCATTCATGCATTTTCAGGCAGACCATGCGGTCGGCATCCTGTTCGTGGCAATCGGCGGTATCGCGGTTTATCTTGGCTTCGACTATGGTTTCGGCGACATGTCGGAAATGGGCCCGGGGGCCCTTCCCGTGCTCCTCGGCACGGTGCTGTTCCTGTTCGGAATCGCGCTGATCGTCCAGACCACGCTCGCCAATGCGGGCAGCTCGGGCACCAGCATCATGCCCCGCGAAGAGGTCCGGCCGTTCCTGGCGGTGCTTGCCGCCCTTCTCGCCTTCGGCCTGCTGATCGACCACGTCGGCCTGCTGCCAAGCGTGCTGGCGCTGATCGGCATCGGCTGGCTCGCGGACAAGCGCAGCCGCCTGAAGGAGTTGCCGATCCTCGTCACCGCCATCGTCGCCATCATCATCGGGATTTTCTATTTCGGTCTCGGCATTCCGTTCCATCTCGTTGACTGGAGCGTCTGATCATGCCGGACTTCTTCTCATCGATCCTGCTGGGGCTGCAGGTCGCGGCCAGCCTCGACAATCTCTTCTATTGCCTGCTTGGCGTCACGCTTGGCACCGCGATCGGCGTGCTGCCCGGTGTCGGGCCGATCATCACCATTTCACTGCTCCTGCCCCTCACCTTCGGCTTGCCGCCGGAAGGTTCGGTCATTCTGCTCGCCGGCATCTATTACGGCGCGGCCTATGGCGGCTCGACCACCTCCATCCTGCTCAACCTTCCGGGCGAGGCTTCCTCCGCCATCACCTGCTTGGATGGCTACCAGATGGCACGCCAGGGCCGGGCAGGCTCAGCCCTTGCCATTGCTGCCCTGAGTTCGTTTTTCGCCGGCACCGTCGGCACACTGCTCATTGCGCTCGCCGCCCCCGCCATGGCTTCGGTCGCCGCCAAATTCGGCTCGGCGGAATATGCCGCCCTTGTGTTCTGCGCGCTGGTCGCAACGGCCTCCATCGCCAAGGGTGGCTTCATCAAGGGCATCGGCTCAGCCGTGCTGGGCGTGCTCCTCGGGCTCGCTGGCGCCGATGTCGCGTCTGGCGTCTTCCGCTTTACCTTCGGCATTGCGGAACTACGCGATGGCCTCGACTTCGCCGTGCTCGCGGTCGGGCTTTTCGCGGTCTCTGAAATCATCACCACGATCGGCAGCCCCTCCTCGCCCGGCCTCGTCACCTCCAAGGTCGGCCGTCTCTGGCCAAGCCGCAGCGAATTTCGGCTCGCCTGGCCGGCAACGCTTCGTGGCACAGCCCTTGGCTCCTTCCTCGGCATCCTGCCGGGCGCCGGCCTCGCCATGAGCTCGTTCTCCGCCTACATGGTGGAAAAGAGCATTTCCCGAACCCCCGGCCAGTTCGGTGCCGGCGCCGTGGAAGGCGTCGCCTCGCCCGAAGCCGCCAACAATGCCGCGTCCCAGACAGCCTTCATCCCGACCTTGATGCTCGGCGTGCCCGGCAGCCCCGTCATGGCGCTTTTTCTCGGCGCGCTGCTTATCCAGGGCGTCAATCCCGGCCCCAGCATGATCACCAACAACCCGCAGCTCTTCTGGGGTCTTGTCGGCTCCATGTGGATCGGCAACCTGATGCTCGTCATCCTCAACCTGCCTCTGATCGGCCTCTGGGTGAAGCTGCTTTCAGTACCCTACCACTGGCTTTACCTCTTCGTGCTCGCCTTTGCCTGCGTGGGCGTCTTTTCCATCAGCTTCTCCTCACTGCAGATCCTGACGCTCGTTGTCTTCGGTGCAGCCGGCTACCTGCTGAAGCGTGCCGATTGCAGCCTGGCGATGTTCATCCTCGGCTTTGTATTGGGCCCCATGTTCGAGGAAAATTTCCGCCGCGCCATGTCCCTGTCGCGCGGTGATCCAATGACCTTCATCAACCGTCCGATCAGCCTCACCTTCGTGATCCTCGGCGTCGCGATCCTGCTCGCCGCCACCACCTCCTTTGTTCGAAAAGGGGCGCAGGAAGCCGCAGACTAAGCAAACAAAAACGGCCGGTGCATCCTGTGATGCCCCGGCCGTTTCTCATCCAAGTAGATCTTTTACCGGCGCAGGCTGCGAAACAAGGACCCGATGTCCTTCACCTCATCGAGCCGCAGCAACGTGTCTGCCAGTTCCTCGCCTTCCGCCTCTGAGATTACGCCACGAACATTCGCCCGAAACTTCTCCAGATACGCCTCTCGGCTGATCGGATTGCGCCGGGTGCCCGGCATGTCCTCGATTGTATGGGTGAACACCTGCCCGTCCTTAAGCTCAATGGAGACCGTTGCCCGTGAACGGCTGATATCGGCCGCAGCCACCATGTCAGGGCGATGTACAACCTTGTCGGCCACCGCATTGATCACCGGATCGGCGAGGCTCTCCGGCGCATAGGCATCCTTGTCCATCCGCCCCCGCACCAGCGCTTCCGCCACTGTATGCTGCAGGCTGATGCGCCCATGCCAGGAGGTCCGCGGCCGGCGTTTTTCCTCCACCGGTTCGCAGACCGTCGCAAAGGATCGCGGCATGATATCGCAATAGATGACTTCGACATCCTCCGGCCGGATGCCATGCCTGTCCCGAAGGACGATCGTCGCCGCGATGAAGGGCACCATCGTGTAGGCGCAAGGATGCATCTTCGAAGCGATGTTCAGCACTTCCCAGCGCTCACCAAGTTCATCGGTCAAGGCGGAGAAGCGAAAGTCGGGCTTCGACTGGAAGTAGCTTTTGAACCAGCCGAACTTGCCTTCGAACACCGGAAACGGACCTGAAACGCCATGGCTCGCCAGCGCCACCGCGCGTACGGCAGCCGATGCCGCCATGCCGATATGCAGCGTCTTTGTCGACGTCCCGTCTTCGAAGGACGCAATCGAGCCCGCCGAAAGGCTCGCCGCATGGCCGATCGCATGCACCGTCTGTTCGACCGACAATCCCTTCAGGTGCGCCAGCCCCCAGACCGCCCCGAAAACACCGTAGACGGAGCTCGGATGAAAACCCACCTCATGCATCCGCACCGGGGACACGAGCCCGAGCCGGCAGAGAAGCTCGCTGCCGATCAGCGTCGCCTCCAGCAACTGCCTCCCCGACAGCCCAAGCCTTTCGCATTCCGGCAGAAGCGTCGACAGCACGACGCCGGTCGGATGGATGTTGGACTGGATATGGGTGTCATCGAATTCGAGTACTGCAGACATGACGCCGTTGAGGAAAGCCGCCGCAGCCGGCGGCAATGGCGCCGCATCGGTGACCGCAAAGGCACTCCCCTGCCCGCCATCGGCTTCCCCCACCGCCTTGGCGGCCGCTGAAACCATCTCGAGCCGGCTCGACGCTATCATCACGCCGATCACGTCAAGGATCCGCAGCCGCGTGTTCTCCAGCACTCCGGGCGGCGCGTTCTCAAGTGGAAATCCGGTCAGCCAGTTGGCGACCTCGGCGCTAAGGGTCGGGGCGGCGGTGCGTCTTTCGAGCATGTGGGGATCCTGCTGCAACAAAAGCGCGACGCGCCATCAAGTGGCGCGTCGGATGATGTTCCTCGTGTCTTCTTCAGGGAAACTACTTCTTGCTGAGGTCCATGGTCTTCAGCAGTTCGCCGAAATAGGCATATTCGGCTTCCAGTTCCTGCTGCAGCTGCGCGCTGCTCCGATAGCGCGGCGAAAAACCGGCTCGGGTAAGCGCGGTGCGGAACTCAGGGCTTTCGCTCGCGTCCTTCAGCGCCTTCTCGATCATTGCCACCAGCTCTGGCGGTGTCCCCGCCGGCGCCATCACCGCCTGCCAGCCGCTGGACCGCACGTCCTTCAGCCCTACTTCGCGGAAAGTCGGCACGTCCGGGAAATCGGCAAGGCGCGCATCGGCGGGCACTGCGATCGGCACGAGCTTTCCTTCGCGCGACGGCGGAATGACCATGGCATCGATCACGAACTGCACGTCGCCGGAAAGCAGCGCCTGCACCGCCTGGGACGCCCCGCTATAGGGGATATGTTTCGCCTCGACACCCGCCACGCGCAGGAAATCGACGCCGATGATATGCCCCGTCGAGCCAACGCCGACCGAAGCATAGTTCAATACGCCCGGATTGGCCTTGCCGTAGGCGACGAGCTCCTCGTAGCTCTTCACGCCGAGATCCGGCGGCACGCTCAGCATCCGCACCGACTCGCTGACATTGGCGATCGCCACGAAGTCCTTCAGCGGGTCGAACCCGATCTTGTTCAGATGCGGCGCAACGGTGAAGATGGCGCTGCCGGCTAGCAGAAGCGTCGACCCATCGGCCTTGGCGCGCGCGGCCTTTTCAGTTCCGATCGTGCCGCTGGCGCCGCCGATGTTCTCGACCACGACCGTTGTTTTCAGGCGCTTGCTGATCTCTTCGGCAATCATCCGGCCCGTGATGTCGCCACCGCCACCCGGCGCGTAAGGTACGATCATCCGCACCGTTGAGATGGGATATTGATCGTCTGCCCGCGCGGCGCTCGTGCCCATCACCACGGCCGCAGCAACAGCCAGCCCCGCCTTCATCCATGACTTCCAGTCCGCCATGATCCTCTCCTCCCACGGTCTTCCTCACCTCCGACACTGTCAGCTGTGATGGGGAGATGCAATCGCTTCGGCAGGGCGTTCCGGAGAGCGAAACCGACCGCTCAACGGCGATGGCACGACGACGATCAGAAGCTGGTGATGACAGCGATGCCCGGTGTTTCGGCACGGTCGAGATTGACCAGTTCCGACACGGCCTCCGACAGGTTCACTTTCTTGGAAATCAGCTGCTGCGGTTTCATCTTGCCGGCGGTGATCATCGCCAGCATCGCGTCGTAACGCCACGCCTGCATGCCGTGGCTGCCATAGATCTCGAGCTCGTGGCCGATCACCTGCGCCATCGGGATCTGAGGCGTGGCGTGCTCCGCCAGCATCAGCCCGACCTGCACATGCCGGCCGCGTCGGCGCAGGTTCTTGATCGAGTTGAAGCAGGTCGTCGGGTGCCCGAGCGCATCGATCGATACATGCGCCCCACCCTTGGTGATCTCCCGTACCGCTTCCACCACGTCGGCGACGCCACTCGCATTCACCGTCGCGACCGCGCCGCACTGGCGCGCCAGCGCCAGCTTGTCTTCCGTCACGTCGATGCCGATCACATTGGCACCCAGAGCGGTCGCGATCATGATCGCCGAAAGCCCTACCCCACCGCAACCGTGTACGGCGACCCAATCGCCGGGCCCGGAGCGCGCCTGGTCGGCGACGGCCCGGAAGGAGGTAGCAAACCGGCAGCCGAGGCTTGCCGCCGTCGCATCATCGATTTCGTCCGGCAATGTTACCAGGTTGGTGTCGGCATAGTCGATCGCGACATATTCCGCAAACGATCCCCAATGGGTAAAGCCCGGCTGGAACTGGCTGGGGCAAACCTGCTGGTTTCCGGAATGGCATTCGGCGCAGTGGCCGCAACCTGAGACGAAGGGGACGGTGACCCGATCGCCCACCTTGAAGCGCATGACGCCCTTGCCTGTCGCGACGACCCTGCCGGCCAGTTCATGGCCCGGCACATGCGGCAGGCGAATATCCGGATCATGCCCCTTCCAGCCATGCCAGTCACTGCGGCACAAGCCGGTCGCACCCACCTGGATGACCACGCCATCGAAGCTTGGCTCCGGATCCGGCAACGCCCGGATCTCCGGCATCTGCTCGAAGGCTTCGTAATACATGGCTTTCATGAGGTGGTCCCAAGGCTACAACAAACACTCCCCGCCTGCTGCTAGCTGGGCAGGATCTTGAGCGTCAGGCTAAATCAGTTCTGGTGGGCGAGGAAGCCCGGATGAGCGCTGCGATCCAGATCACCAACACGAAAAGCGCCTCGGGCGGGTGCTGAGGAGCTTGGCTGTATGAGGTTGTTTGGGAGATTGGTTGCGGGGGCAGGATTTGAACCTGCGGCCTTCAGGTTATGAGCCTGACGAGCTACCGGGCTGCTCCACCCCGCGATATTGTTTTGTTTCGGGTTTATGGCCCGTGAGGGAGTGTTGTGGTGTCGAGAAGATCGGGATCCATCTATTTATGACGGCATTGCCTT
>NZ_JALPRY010000029.1:0-26825 GCF_023223505.1 Neorhizobium turbinariae | reverse complement strand
ATAATTTCCCGCAATCCCGGGTCAGCTCTCAGTGCAAATCAACACTCTCTCGCTTCAGAAGATTGAAGAAGCTCTCGGCCACCGCATTGTCATGGCAGTTGCCGCGTTGGCTCATCGAGTGACCAGATTGTGGTGCCTGAGGAACGAGGCCCGATCCATGCTGGTGAACTGCGAACCCTAGTCCGAGTGGATCAGCACCTTGTCCTTCGGCTTGCGTCGCCACACCGCCATGAGCAGGGCCTGCAACACGACGCCCGTGGATTGTCGGCTCTGCATCGCCCAGCCTATGACCCGGCGCGAATAGAGATCGATGACGACCGCAAGGTAAGCGAAACCCGCGCAGGTTCGGATGTAGGTGATGTCGTTCGGCCTGCACTCGAACCGGTGGCGCTTCCGGCCTCACCCCAGGCCTTGTCCGGAGCCGCTACATCGAATTGCCGGTCGAGCGTGTTGTTGATAGCGACGGCAGGCCTGCCGCCATAGATGCCGGGACGGCGCTTGTAGCCGATCTGCGCCTTGATCCCGGCGAGACGGGTCAGACGCGTGACCCGGTTCGGGCGGCACATCTCTCCCTGATCGAGAAGGTCGTCGTGCAGACGGTTCGTTGTTTCTGCAGGACCCAAATCCTCGAGTTTAGAACCAGACCGCGAGCACTAGTCCGCGGGCCTAGCTGAACTAAGTGCACGATGCGGCATCCGCAGGAGAAGCTCCCTGGGCTTCGAAGGCTGGTCTGTGATGGCGATTTTCAGAACTTCGATTGGGGCGCGCCTGAACCGCGCCGGGTCTACCGGAGACCGTTTGGTTTAAGTTATGCGGCCATGGCTGGCGCGTTCAGGATGGCGTAGGATCGCTCCTCAGCTTCGGCTGGCGGAATATTTCCGATGGGCTCCAAGAGACGCCTGTTGTTGAACCAGTCAACCCATTCGAGTGTGCGAACCCCACGGCTTCGAAGTTGCGCCAAGGTCCTCGGCGACGGATGATCTCGGCCTTCTAAAGGCCGTTGATCGTTCCGGCCAGCGCGTTGTCATAAGAACCGCCAACGCTACCGACCGACGGCTCGATGCCTGCCTCCGCCAGCCGTTCGGAATAGCGAATGGACACATATTGCGAGCCGCGGTCGGAATGATGAACCAGCCCGCCGCGTTGGACAGGCCGCCGATCATGAAGCGCCTTGGTCGAGGCATCGAGCACGAAACTCGCGTGCGCCGTCCGGCTTGCCCGCCAGCCGACGATGCGGCGGGCGAAGGCATCAATGACGAAGGCCACGTAAACGAAGTCCTGCCAGGTCGCGACATAGGTGAAATCGGATAACCACAGCATCTTTGGCGCTGGAGCGAAGAACTGTCGGTTCACCCGGTCCAGCGGGCATGGAGCGGACTTGTCCGTCACAGTGGTATTGACTGGCTTGCCGCGAATGACGCCTTGAAGCCCCATCATTCTCATAAGCCGAGCGACGGTGCAGCGGGCGATGTCGTAACCTTCTCGCTGCAACTGCTGCCAGACTTTCTGCACGCCATAGACCTGGAAGTTCTCATTAAACACCCGGCGTATCTCGATCTTCATGGCCATGTCGCTCCGGGCACTGGCCGACAAGCGATCCATGTCCGTGCGCTTGGCGAGGACTTCATAATAGGTGGACGGGGCAACCGGCAGCAGTCTGCAGATCGGCTCGATCCCGAGCACCGAGCGGGGTTTGTCGATGAAGGAAATCATCGCTTCAGTGAGCGGTCGAGCTCCGCCTGGGCAAAATACGCCGAGGCTTTGCGCAGAATCTCGTTCGCCTGACGAAGTTCTCGGTTCTCCCGCTCCAGAGCCTTAATCTTCTCCGCCACGTCACTCGGCAAACCCGCACGCTTGCCGCTGTTGACCTCGGCCTTCTTCACCTATTCACGGAGGGTGTGTGCGCCGAGCAGCCGATCTTTGCCGCTATCGATGATACCGCTGCCCAGCGCGATGGGTGTTCTGCTTCATGCTCCGTCACCATCCGAACGGCGCGGGCGCGGACTTCAGGAGAAAACGTGTTCGTCGCCTTGCTTGTCATAGACCTACTTCTCACGAGTTGGGTCTCCGGCAACCCGGCGCGGTTCATATCGCTGCCACGAAGCTGCCGAAGCTTTACGCGATCTGAGCTTGGGGAAAGCACTGCAACTAGCCATGTCGATCTGCTCAGCTAAATTGCTGCATACACTGACACGCTGGACTTGGCGTTCTCGTTCATCGGAGGCCTCTCGTTGTCGATGAAGCGGACGACCCGGGGGGCTCTTCCATAGCATCTACAACGAAATCCATCTCCATTCTGAGCTCAAGATGGCTACCCCTCGGCAGTTCATCAGGGTTAGATCAAAATAACCGACATGTCCGGTGAAGTGGGGACGACCACTCCAATGACCTGAGGTGTCCGGTTTCCAAGCTTGACAACGGACCAACTGTACGACAGCAGTGGAAGATCAATAAGTCGTAGCGCAACATCGACTTAAGGGAAAGCGAGTACCCCTCTCTGGAACCAGGCGGTCTGGTTAAGACGTTTGGCGTAACGCCACCTTTGTAACTCGCCAAAGAACAGAGTTGATCATCGTCGGTCTCTGCAACTAGCGTCTGGACGAGGATATTGATTCCGATCACCTGGCGTGTGGAGGTGCTTTTCCAAATGCAGAATCGTGCTCGCGAATGCCACTGTGGGAGGTCGGCATGATCTCGGTCGCCGATGATCGCCTAGCCTGTCCCGATTGCCGCGGCAATCTTTCCTCGTTGGAGCAATGTGAGGAATGCGGGCGGCAATTTGCTCAGGAAGATGGCCGTCCGAAGCTCATGCCGCTTGCCGGCGGAACCGTCAATTTCTCGTGGCCTGCCGGTAGCCTGACTCCGGCGGCAATCTCGGAGGCCGAGATCCTCCGGTTTCCACCGAGGCGGGGACAGTCACGCCGCGGGATTTATCATCTCGACCGCGCGCATGAAGACCGCCTGAGCGACGTCCCCGCTGGAAGTAAAGTTCTGGAAATTGGCTGTGGCGGCGCGCAGATGCGCCGCTGGATGAAGGAGCGTGGTATCCACTACATTGGGGTCGACGTCGCTGTAGACCGCGTTCATGATTGGCTTCAGATGCATGGCGGCCCCGACCTTCTGTGTGACGCTCATGTCCTTCCTTTCCAGGATGAAACCTTCGACGTCGTCTATGCATCAGCCGTATGGGAGCACCTAGCTTTTCCGCAGCTTGCCTCTAAAGAGGTTGCGCGGGTCCTAAAGCCTGGAGGCCTGTGCCTTGGCTCAGCGTCCTTCCTGGAACCCTGGCACGACTCAAGTTACTATCACATGACGCCCTATGGCATCTTCATGACCCTCAGTCTTGCGGGTCTTAGCCCGATCCAGATTTGGCCCGAGACGAAATGGCCGGGTTTCCGCGCTATGTTGGAAATGGGAAACAAGGCAACACGTCTCGTGGGTGGCTTGTGCTGGCTGATTTATGGCTGGTATCTTGCCCCTAAGGCTGCGCAGGTTTGGCTCCATGAACGGCGGAGACCGGACGAACAGGCGCTCATGCATCCAATAGCTCAGATAGCGGGTGCAGTGGCCTGGGTGGCGAGGAAGCCATAAGCAGTCGCGCGAACGGGTGGTTTTACGTTCTCTCCGCAGGCAAGATGTTCAGGCTGAAAAGTCTGCGTTTCCACCGCTGCAGCGACGCGCACGCATCTTTGATCTTTGCCTTGCGCCTCAAGACCATGGCGCAGATGGGATTCGCCGTCTCGGCACTCGCGCCCTTGAGATGGACCAACGGCCAAAGAGGTAGCGGTAAGGTTTTCGGTGTGCCTAATTGCATGACTGCTTTGCTTTTGCCGAGACCAGAACTGGTAAATCGGCCTAGTTTGAGTCTAGCTCGGAATCATCATCTTCCCAAGTCTTTCGACGTCCGACGTGCATTCCCACTACAAGTAGCGCGACATTCAATGAACAGTAAACGGCAAGCTGAGGCCGTTCAGGCGGCGCAGTTCCACGGCATGAGCGCATGAGGTCGCCCGTCGCCCTGCAGAATAACGCGATAGCCACTCAGATGCCGGGCGACGCGATCGCACGCGCGGCTATCTTCGAAGTGATAGGCGACCACCGGGGGGCACTGCCACCGAATGTCTGTCATCCCGCGCATAAGCCCATAGCGAGGCCGTCTTGGACGATCCGGGTCCGGGTGCGAGCGTTGGCAGCGTCGTCTCATCAGCGAAGATCCGCTCAGCCTTTTTGATCTCGGCGAGAATGTAGTCAGCTAAGATATCGAGCTCGAAGCCGAGCTTGCCCATCCATTGCGCCATCAGCTTGCGGTCAAGATCGACCTTGTCTGGAGCATGCCTATAGAGTGGCAGACCGTCGGCGTACTTCGAGACCGCAATCTAGGCCAGGAGTGCTTCCGTTGGAATGCCGCCCTCGATGACGTGCGCGGGCGCGAGAGCCTGATGACACCGTCTTCGTTTTTGAAGGGATATGTCGGCCGGCGGGTGACGATGACGCGGAACTTCGCGGGTACGACGTCCAGCCGCTCCGAGAGGTCTTCTCCAATCAGCACCTTCTGTTTGCCGACGTACATTCCCCGCCGATTGACAGCCGCGTGAATGCTACTCCGGAGCCCCGTTAAGAACGGGGGGATTACCGCGGCAGTTGCCCGCGATCCAGGGGCTATGGCATGTTAAGTCACCTGGAGGAGGGATCATGATATTCGCCGAGGTCGAGAATAGCGTGTTGTTGTTAGAGTTGGAGCAGGCCTGTCCTTGCCAGGATCGGCTATGGTGCCTCCGAGGCTGTCAGAGGACCTGTAGAAGCGGTTGCCTTCCTCACGACCCGCTGGCCAGAGGCTGGCGTCTACAGCGAACTTGCAACTCCAAAATGGGCCGCCGCCGCAACGCGACATGGGTCTGCGGAGGAGGTAAGGAACGTCTTCGTTGCTGCCGCCCTCGAGGCCTATGTTCTCGCTTAAGAGCTGATGGCAGATACACTCGACCCGGAGCCTAGTTTGGGAAGCCGTAGCGCTCCGTGATGTACCAGAATGTGCGATTGATGGCGACCAAGGCGTCGATGCTTGCGCGGATGCGTTCGATCTCCGCACCATCGAGCTTTTCTACCTTCCCATATTTGATTTCTTCGCGACTCTCGAAGATGCGCATTGACTGCGTGATGCCTTGCCCACTGTCGGGGTCGAACGAGTATATGCAATGGTTATACTTGTTGCGAAGTTTTGCCTCGTCCGCCAGCCGCTGAGTCGCGCCTAGAACGTCATGACGGCATGCAGAAGGCGTTTTTTGCATCTTGGCGAGCCTGTCGACCACATCAATTCTCGCACGCGTCGTGTTGAGCGTCAGGAATATCACGATCGCTGTCTCCTTATCCACTCTCGCCAGGCCGGCGATCATGTGAATCAGAAGGCTTTCGGTGTTGGTCCATGTATAGTTCAGCTGACCGATGAGGAGAAGGATCGCCTTCAGCCGGCTATTCATTGCGCGGGAGCGATCTGCTTGCGTCGCTCTGATAGAGCTTATTTGCATGATCAAGGCCTTCCTTGCGCTTGTACTCGAAGTAGCGCGCGACGACTTCCGTCCTGTTATGAACGCCAAGTTTGGTGATGATATTGTGGATGTGGATCTTCACCGTGTGCTCCGAAAGACCGAGAGTAGCCGCGATGATCTTGTTTTGATTGCCCATTGCCATACAGGCCAAGATTTCGTTCTCACGCTTCGTGAGTTTCTCGATCCCCTGCACTTGTCCGTTCGTAGTCGAAGGAAAATTCGCCTCAGACTTCTCCTGCAAGGCAGGGGCGGTATCTGCCGCCGGTGCGCGAGAGCCCGTTGTAGGGAAATAGCGCCCGCCTTTAAGTATGATCCTGAGCGCGGAAAGGAAAACGTCGAGATTGACGTTGAACGGGACGATGCCCTGAACCCATTCCGCGTCGCGCATACATGGGTGCTGCAGTGGATTTGTTCCGTCGTCATGGCACAGCAATGCAGGCGTCGCCTCCTGATGGACCGATAAAAATGATGGCCAGTTTGCATACAGACCGGACGCGAAAACGGCATCTGCCAGGATCAGTTGCACCGGGTGCTCGCATTCGTTCAAAGCAGAGGGCAGATCGTATACGATCTCAACGGAAAGCCACGGAAACTCACTTTCTATGGCAGCCGTCATGGCAGCGGAGATTGTTCCTGGTGAGCAGATAATGAGTAGCGTCTTGATAGTATTCATTCTTTCAAAGGCGCAGACGGCAAGATCCACACCAACAGGTCCTGCGGTGTTATGGGCAGCTTGCATGACCAGGCCCCTCCCTCTCTTGAATTCAATCGAAGAAAACAAGCTCCCTTGTTCCGAGGGTGAGACCGTAAACCAGGTGCGGAAACCTGAGAATAGACCACTTGGGCTAGCGCCTAGCTCAAAAAGCTAATCCTTTAGGCGGTTCAGTTTCGTGCCACCAAGAAGCGCGAGTTTCCCGATCTTTCCAAGGATCACCATGGGCGATTAGAGCGCGCTCAAGGGCGATGGACCGAGTTGAGACCTACCTCCTCCTGGCTAAGCTTCTACCACCAAAGAGGCATGCTCTATTCTGCAACAGTAGCTGGCACTTAGATCGAAATAGCAGCTTATTTCTTTTGCTCGATCAGGACACAGTGACAGCCATTCCGAAGCACTTGCCGTAGCGCATAGTACCGAGGGTGCGATGTAACCGATCCCGCACCCTGCGTTCGCTGCCGCTGGCTTTCGGTTAAGCATGGGAGGACGGCTACAATTAGACATCGACAGCAATGACTGGCGATAGGTGACGCTGACGCGCACTTATCGCATCAGACGAACTTTGACTTCAATCAACGATGACCGGTGGCCTCCACAGAAGATGAAGGGTGGCCTCGGCGTCGCGACCATAAGGAACGAGAGAAATGGTAGACAGACGCACAACCTTCGACACCTTGCTGGATGAAGATCCGGACAGCCAGGAGCAGCAACAGCAACAACAGCAGCAGGAACAACAGCAACAACAGCAAAGTTCTGAGCAGAACCAGGATCAGAGCAGCGAGTCGACCAACCTCAATGGGAATGGCAACGGCAATCTCAATGGGAACGGCAACGGCAACCTGAACCTCAACGGGAACGGAAACGCCAATCTCAACGGCAACATCAACGAAAACACCAGCACGACGACGGTCGAAGTGGCGGTGGACGTGGGCGTTGGTCTTGAGGACTACATGCCGGAAGACAATGATTTCGCCGACATCGACATGGCCGACAGCTCCATCGACGGCATGTTCAACATTCACATGAACAACATCTTGAACGATGCCTTTACCGGCGACGGCAACAATGTCGGCAATGTCCTGTCACAAGTCGCTAACATTCAGGACAACGACCGGCTCGACAACGCGACCGTCAGCAACGACGGAGACTTCAGCCTCACAGCGACGCCAAGCGGTGGTCTCGCTTTTGCCCGCGACGGCATCTCTGGTGGCGGTGCCGGCGGTGATGGCGGTGGAGATGCGTACGCAGACGGTGGCAGCGGCGGCTCCGGCGGCGGTGCTATCGGCGGTGCTGCGCTCGGAGGCATCGGCCTTGGTGGGCTTGCTGCAAGTCTCGCGGATGCCGGCGACGGCGACGGTGGCGACTCCGACGGAGGCAACGGCGACAGCGGTGACGCGGGCAATGGCGGCAATAACGGCGGTAATGGCACTGGTGGCCGCGGTGGCAACGGGGGTGATGGCCTTGGCTTGGGGCTCGGTCTTGGCCTTGGACTAGGTGCTGGTCTTGCTGTGGCTGGTGACGGGGCTAACGGTGGCGATAGCACCGCTGGTAACGGCGCCGAAGGCGGCGGAGCGGGCGAGTCCAACGGGGGCGATGCCTCCGCAGCTGGCGAGGGTGGCAACTCCGTCGGTGGCGACGTCGGTACACTGATGGGAAGCCTCGGCCTCATCAATCCACTGTTCAATGACGGCGATGGTGGCGGTGCAGGTACCGCTGGCGGTGGCGGCTCGAACACAGGCGGCGCTGCAGGAGATCCTGCTGGTGGTGCCGGTGGGGCAGGCGGCAGCGCATCTGGAGCAGGTGCCGGTGGTGCTGGTGGTGAAGCAACAGGAACTGGGACAGGAACAGGTTTCGGGTCTGGCGCCGGCACTGGAACGGCCGGCGACGGAGCCGCCGGTGGTGCAGGCACGGGCGGAGCCGCAACAAGTGGCGATGCTATCAGCGGCGACGCCATGGGTGGCGATGCCTGGGCAGAAGGTGGCGACGGCGGTGCAGCGTTGAGCGGCGCTTGGGCCGACGGTATTGGCGGCGAAGCCTACGGCGGCTGGGCAATCGGTGGTGCGGGTGCTGCGGGCGGTGCCGGCGGCTTTGCATCCACGGGCTCCGGCGGAGCCGGCGGCGCCGGCGGAACCTGGGGATCTGACAATGGCGACGACGGATATGTCACCGGCACAAGTCATGCCTCGGCGGATGCTTTCGTCGACACCAATGCGTTCAACCAGGAAATCGTCATGGGCGCCAACCTGCAGCAGAACGCAATCGACATGACCATCGTCGGCGGCGATCTCACAAGCACATCTGTCGGCGAAGACACCAGCGACGGCACCTCATAAGGGCCAGATCAAGGGGGACCGCTTCCGGGGGCGAAGCTATGACGAACGGACTGCGCATCACTGCGCAGTCCACTATTGCAAATCGCCAAGCAGGCATATCGACAAGGGGTCCGTGTCATGACGACCATGGACATGATCACCGAAGACATCTCGCATTTCATCGGTCTTTTCCAGCTAGCGGTCGAAGAAGCACAGCTCAGAAATGCCTATGGTGACTTCTCATATTATGCACCCAAACATCATCTTAACTCGCAACCTTTCGTACCGGATGCATTCGGAGCTCCGTACGATTTTGTGGGATTTGACCCTGAAGTTAATTACAAGGCGCCAAGCTATACGGCGCCGCTCTGGCATCCCAAACTGTCCGGTGACATTGCCCATCCACCGATTCCAACTGTGGGATTGGATGACAGCCAGGATGTCATCGATCATCCGGACCATCTGTTTTTATCGGCACAGCTTGGGCGCGCGTCGTTAGTCCGGACCATCGAGCCGCCTGGCTCAGTCGCCAATTACCTTGTTCAAGCCGCGTCTCTGTCCGATGACGATACCTTCAGTGTCGGCGGCAGCGGAATGGTGTTTAGTCCGGAGGCTATCGACAAGGCCGAAATCTTGGAGGCCGCGCGCGACGCTCTCGACGCGTCGCCACTTCGGGAATTTGCGAGACCTGGGTCGACCACCGAGATCATCGACCTGATCGATTCGATTGCGGCGGAGCTGAAGGGTCTTGCTGCAGCACCTCTCGTCGCGCCAGAGGATGCGGGAAACCAGCCCCTTTTTTTTGTTAAGCAGTCGGACGTTCTTACCGGAACCTATGTCAACGGCCAGATCGGGACAGTTGCTCCCGTGCTCAAGGACTACTTTTCACCTGAAGACGAGACGGATGAGGAGGACGCAGCTGCGGCGGAGGATGAACCGAGAAACGAAAACTGGGAGGACGATGGCCCAGAGCCGAATGTCGTTGTCTCACCTGACGGTTCGATCACCATAGATGATCGTGTCGAGTTCGTCGGAGGCAACAACGTGGCGGTCAACGAGGCGGTCGTCAACAACCTGTGGACTGGGGCTACGGTCACGGCCGTGGTCGGCAACCATGTTGAAGTCAATGCCATCGTCCAGACGAATGTCATCCAGGACAGCGACGCGATCACATCGGCGTTGGAAGACTGGACGAAGGGCGACGTGCCGACCGAGTTGTTCAACATCGCGACATTCGAACGAACAGATCCTCTGGAGGACAACGCGGACGTTGCAGCGGCGACGAGCGGTTTCCCCTCAGCCTGGGCCGTCGCCGAGATCAAGGGCGATCTCGTTATCACGAACTGGCTCGAGCAGTATATATTCATGTCCGACAACGATATCGGCATCCTGTCCTCCTCGGGTGTGACGACAAACGTGATCGCCGGCGACAATACAAGCGCCAATCACACGTCCATCTTCGAGCTGTCGAAGAGGTACGATCTGATCATCGTCGGCGGATCGCTCTACGATGCGAGCATCATCCACCAAACAAATATACTGTTCGACAACGACGTCGTCGGTGCCGTCGCGGGATTCGAAACCGCGGGTCATGGGACTGTTTCGCATGGTAGCAACCTGCTGTGGAACGAGGCGCTGATCCGCAACGTCGGCGGAGGCGATCGTTTCGGCGACATGTCGGAAGGTTACGCCGAGACGGCGCAAGATTTCGCCAGTGGCGCTTACCGGCTTCATAGTGACGTTCTCACCGATCCCTCCTTCGCTGGCCGCGGCGCCTTGAGTGTCCTCTATGTCAGCGGGGATCTGGTCAACATCCAGTACATCAAGCAGACAGCAATCCTCGGCGACAGCGATCAGATCGCCCTTGCCATGAAGGCGGTTCGGCCTGACAGCGATGCTGAGTGGTCCATAGCCACAGGCGGCAACACTTTGATCAACGCTGCTGCCATCGTCGACCTCGACTCGTTCGGTCGGACCTATGTGGGGGGTGAGCAATATTCGCAGGAAACACTGTTTCAGGCTGAACTGATCACCCACCGGCCGGAACTTCTCGGACTCGATCCAAACGTTCTGGTCAACGAAGCAGTCCTCTTCCTCGATGATGCGATGCTCAACGACGGCGCCCATGCCACGGACCATTTCACGCCGCCTCTCCATGACGCGCAGTATCAGCATGATGGAATGCAGCACATGCTGGGATGATGGGGGCGATCATGTCGGAAACGAACAGAGCGACGATGCAGGCTGATGACCATCAGCCCCGCAATCAACCAACCGATGAGGAAATCTATGCTACGCTGGAGCGCGCCGTGGAAGAATGCCTGAAGCTGACGATCGAGAACGCTCCGCGCTCCGCAACGATATCGAAGCTTGAACCGAGGGGGCAGACACAGGGGAACCCACCTGGTCCAGAAGGATCCGCCACAGCCGAGATCGTCCCGCTGCCGACCGGTGAACCAGCTATCGACCATGCATTCGAAGCGCGCTCCAAACCGGATGGGCGCAGAGCAACGGAAGCCAAGTCACCGGAAGGCATGGTGACCATAGATGGAGACACCGGACCGCAGCGGTCGGACACCAGGGCTTTCGGCAAATCTCCGACTTCGGGCTCCGGTTCCGGCGGAGGATCGTTTCACAAGCGTCTCCCCCCGATCGACTTTTCCGAAAGCCTGAGGGCAGGCGTCAGAGCCGTGCGCGTCAATCTTTCGATCGTGATGCTGTTTACGATCGCAAGCAACATCCTCGTGCTCGCAATCCCGATCTACCTGTTCCAGATCTCCGACCGCGTGCTGACGAGCCGCTCCATCGACACCCTGATCATGCTCACGATTGTCATTGTCGGTGCGGTCATCCTGCAAGCTGCGTTCGATGCGCTTCGGCGCTTCATTCTCATGAGGACCGCGGTCGAAGTTGCCGCTCAACTGGGAGCGCCTATCCTTAGTGCCGCCGCCCGCGCCTCGCTTCACGGCAATGGCAAGGAGTATCAGGTGCTGGGTGACCTGCAGCAGGTCCGCGCGTTTCTCGTTTCCCGGACGCTTCTCTCTTTCCTTGATGCGCCGATCGCACCGCTTTTCGTGTTGGCGGTTTTCCTGATCCACCCGCATCTGGGGATGATCGTCATCCTGACCGGGATCATGCTGCTGGCCTTCACGCAGATCAACCAGCGGATGACGGCAGAGCCTTTCGGGGAAGCCAACACTGCACAGGTGAAGGCCAACCTTCACCTCGAAGCCATGTCCCGCAACTCGCAGATCATCAACGCGCTCGCGATGATCCCCGAAACTGTTCACCTGTGGGGAAAGGATACGGCAACATCGTTGAAGGCGCAGGTCATCGCCCAGGACCGCAACATCACAATTGCGGCGATCTCGAAGGCCTGTCGGCTTCTGACACAGATCGGCATGCTCGGCTGGGGTGCTTTTCTGTCGATCGAAGGCGAACTAACCGGCGGCATGGTCATTGCGGCCTCTATCATCGCCGGACGGGCATTGGCGCCAATCGAGGGCGCAATCGAGGGTTGGAACCAGTATAGCCAATCTCGTGCGGCTTATGGCCGGATCACCAGCCTTCTCAAATCCTCTCCGTTTAACTTTGAACGTCTTAATCTCCCGAAGCCGGAAGGGCGATTGGACGTAGAGCGGCTTCTTTATGTGCCGCAGGGCACGAAGCGCGTGGTGCTGAATGGTTTGTCATTCTCTCTGCAGCCGGGCGACTCTCTTGCGGTCATCGGCAATTCCGGCGCAGGCAAGACCACGCTTGGAAAGATGCTGGTCGGCTCGATCATGCCGACGTCAGGCAATGTCCGGCTCGATCTTATGGATCTACGCAACTGGGATCAGCGGCAGTTTGGCGAGAACATCGGCTATCTGCCCCAGGATGTGCAGTTGTTCCCAGGCACGATAAAATCGAACATCGCCCGCATGCGGCGGGACGTTGACGATGAGATGATCTACCGAGCTGCCATGCTGGCAGATGTCCACGAGATGATCGCGGGCCTTCCTTACGGCTACGAGACGATGGTTTCCACCGACGGTTCGCCACTCTCCGGCGGGCAGAAACAGCGGATCGCGTTGGCAAGGGCCTTCTTCGGCGACCCGCATCTGGTCGTGCTGGATGAGCCCAATTCCAATCTGGACAATGCTGGTGACGTTGCACTGCTGCGCGCGCTTCAACACGCAAAGGAGAACAAGATCACCGTTGTCACCATAACGCAGCGACCGGCTTTGCTTCAAACCGTCGACAAGATTCTCGTCCTGGCCAACGGCACGATCGCGCTTTTCGGAAAGCGGATGGAGGTTCTCAAAGCGATCGAGGCACGAGGCATCGATATCAATACCGGCTCTTTCGGGCACCAGATCGAATAGGAGGGGGCAGCATGTCTCAAGAAGCAAAGGTTCACGACCTCGAATGGTATGCGGAGGTTCCGCGGTCCGTCTGGAAGCAGACGCTGGCTGGTCTTACCCTCACCGTGTTCGCATTTGGCGGCTTCGGCACCTGGGCCGCGACAGCGCCCTTGGCAGCCGCCGTCATTGCTCAGGGAAGCTTCGTCGCGACCGGCCGAAACAAGATCGTCCAGCATTTCGAAGGCGGTATAATTCGAGAGCTGCTGGTGAAGGAAGGCGACCAGGTCGCGGAGAACCAGCCGGTTGTCCGGCTCGATGAAACCGCGGCGCTGGCGAAGAAGCGGGAGTATTTTCTCCGGCGCATCAGGCTCGAGGCGACGGCTGCACGTCTTGCCGCTCAAGCAGATGGCGCGGAGACGATGGCCGTACCCCCGTATTTCGATGAATTCAAGGATGATCCGGACGTTTCAGCCATACTGCTGACCCAGCAATTGAACTTCAAAGCTCAGAGAGCGAAGCTGAAGGGTGAGATCGCGCTTCTCACGCAGAACAACAAGGCGCTGGAGTTTCGAAGCGAAGGCTATGTGCGTCACCGCCAGGCCATCACGACGCAGCTTCTGCTGCTGCAAGACGAGTACGATACTAAACGCGCCCTCCTCGCCAAAGGCCTCCTGCGTGCTACCGAAGTGAAGTCGCTGCAGCGGGCCATTGCCGATGCGGAAGGACAAATCGGCAGGCTCGGATCGGAAATTGCGGAAACAGGAGCGCAATTGCTGAAGAGCCAGCAGGAGATTACCCGCGCCGAGGACGCATATCGCGAGGAGGCGCTTGATCGGCTGCAATCGATACAAGGCGAGCGGGATGCCGCGCGGGAGCAATCTCGCGAGGCGGACGATGTGCTTCGTCGTACGACAATCCTTGCACCAGTTTCGGGAACTGTCGTTCGCACATATTACCATACAACAGGCGGCGTGATCGAAAGCGGCAAGGGGATCATGGAAATCCTGCCTGCGGCGGCTCCGTTGATCGTCGAGGCGAAGGTGCCGCGTACAGAAATCGACAACGTGAAGGTGGGGCAACAAGCGACGGTGCGCCTGACAGCCCTGAACCAGCGCACGACCCCCGTTCTTACGGGCGAGGTTTTCTACGTCTCGGCCGATGCTCTGGAAGACAGCAAGGCAGGTCCCGCAAATCAGGACGTCTACCTTGCTCGGATTCAGGTCACGCCGGAGGAGATCGCGCGGGTGAGGGGTTTCGCGCCGCAGCCGGGCATGCCGGCCGAGATCATGATACAGACCGCGCTGAGGACGTTCTTCAGCTATCTGGCGAAACCTGTGACCGACAGCATGTCGAGAGCCTTCTCTGAGCGCTGAACACGCAAGTCCATTGGTGGACTTGACATTTCAGGTAAATTTACCATGCAAAAAAGAAGAGGCCCGATCGTTTTTCCCGTTCGAGCCTCCATCAGACTGTTTGACTTAAGTAGTATTAACTATTGCTTGTATTAATTCAACTCAATCAAACGAATTAGTCGCTACGGAAGCGCTTTCACATGACTAGACATCCGTCTCCATCTTTGGATGCAGCAGCGACGAAAAGCGATCGGGAGTTTGAAAAGACGACGGGTTGGTTACCATAAGAGGGCGGAGTAAAGCATGGTGCCCCAGGACAAGGAGCGATTGAAGAATCTTTCGCGGCCCTCTGTCACCTTGGCCCGCAGCTGTTGCAGCTTCTGAACATCCGCCGCCAGGGATTTTAATGACGCTTCCAATGCTTCGGTGTCGTCTGCAGGAAATTCCAGGCATCCATCGACGACCAGTTCTTTCGCCGGGACAACCGAACTCAAGATCGTCGGTACGCCGTGGACAGCTGCCTCCAACACCACCAGGGCAAGACCTTCAGGAAACTCGCTCCGGGTCGGGCAGACGAGGACGTCCGTTTCCGCAAGCTGCTGATGAACATCTTCCGCGTTGAGACGCCCGAGCAGTCGGATACGATCGCCATAACGGGAGGAGGTTGCTCGTCGCCGTAATTCATCCTCCGCCTCACCGGAACCAGCGAAGGAGAGCGTCGTATCGGGATGCCGATCGGCAATTCCCTCGAACGCTTCCAGAAGATCAAACACCCCTTTCTCGGCCTGTAGTCGCCCCAGAAATAGAATGGTTCTCAGCTGGCCGTCACGAGGCACGGAGGCAAGAAACCTGGCAAGGACTTGTGGAACCTCCGTGTACAAACGCTGACCGTCCTTTCCGCTAAGCTCGATTACCTGCCGCCTCGTTTCTTCGGATGTACAGACACCGGCCGTAACACGTCGTAAGCCGGAGCTTTCGATCCTGCGCTTCAAGCGCTGCTTCCAGGAAAGCGATTTTCTGCCCATCGCCCAGAAATTGTTATGTGCCGTCAAGATGATCTTCGTGCTGCGGGGGATCGACGACATGATCCACCAAGGCGTGTCGGTTCCGACGAGCACCACATGAGGCTCGTAAGACTGCAACTCGCGAACCACCCGTCGGCTGAACGCGAAATTGGCTCTGCAATAGGAGAGCCTGCCGACGGGCCGAGGCCGAGGGATGCTGACGAAGCGGAATCGAGGGTCACGGTTCTCGGGGATGTTCGTCGGTTCTGCAATCAGCAAGGCAATCGCCTGGAGCTTGTCGATGAGCGTGTAGAACATTGTGGAATAAGCGACAACCGGCACCCGCGGATCGAAGCTTCCGCTGATCCAGTGATCGAATGTGCCGGCGACATCACCGGGGCCTGCCAAAAAAGCGATACGAGGCGTTTGGCTGGGCTGGAGTCCAAGATGCTCCCTGAACTTGCGCGCCGCGTCTTCCGGAACCACTACAAAATCGGAAATGCTTTCACTCATTTCTATCCCCGTGGTTCGTCTTGTGGGACGGTTGGTCGGCGAAGTTGCGAGAGTCTGGTTCCTGTCTCGGATGGCGTCTGCGGGCTTCGAGAGATTGAAGAACTTACGTGCGGTCGGGTAATCAGTATCGAGCGGTCAACATATCCTGGACGGCCTGCCACTTTGGATGGCTCGCCGTTTCGTTCTCTAGCAGTCCCCAACTTCCCCATTTGTCCGGGCTGCTCATCGAGGAGAACAGGGCGTAGAGTTCACCGCCCGCGCCCCACCAGTTTTCCAGATGGCGCCGGTAGAGACCACCCATCCGGCGATCCCTATTGGCGGCGATGAAAAGAGCCGTTAGCTTCTCGTTGTTTTCGGCCCCGGTTTGCCCCACAAGGTGTTGCCCACCTTCGTAGGCGTGGAGCTTGAGGCCGTATTGCCTGGCAACGGCTGCTTGCTCCTGGATCATCGACTTGTTTTCTGCTTCCACTTCCCGTTCGAGCTCCAGAAAGAGCCGGTCAAGCGACCATTTCGCGACTTCATCGGCGCGCTCGGGAGAGCCGAGGCTTCCGCCGAAGTAGGGTGCGATCGCGAGCACATCCGCATGCTGCGCAACGCCTTTCCAGGAAAGGATCGTGGTGCTCGTCCAGGCGTTGGCCGCCTGTGCGGCGTAGACGCCGATAATCCGTTGCCGGTCAGCTGCGAAAACGTTCTCCCATATGCTAAGCACTTCCGTAGTCCGCTGGGCATAATAAAGAAGCTGAGCTTCGTAGTCGCTATCCGACAGCCCGAGAGATAGTCCGTGTTCACGCGCGTGGTCAGCTTGGCCGAACATGGTGTTCCAGACCTCGTTGGAATACTCGACATGCACTGCGAGATCCGGATCGAGATCCTGTTTTACCTGCTCGGCAAAACGCGCAACAAACTCGTTGCTGCACAAATGGGGCATGGTGAACCACGGTTCACTTCGAACCTGGTTGCACAGCTCGATCATATCTTCGAGCGGGACGCCGCGCTCTGACCTACCGAATTGCCCCCGCGTCTGCCGGTCTTTCCAATGAATGACGGTGGAATCATTCGTCGCCATCCAGTCCATGAAGCGCAGCGCCGACATCCCCTTCAAGCGCTGCAAAAACGGCTTTCGGAATGTCGGCTCGTTCAACTGGCCGCGTACGTGGATCCTGATGTTGCGGATGGGATCAGCGTGATCTGTTTCTTTGAGCCGTGCAGTAAAAGGTGCGTCGTTGCGCAGATTGCGGACATCGTCACGTCCAGCCGCACGCGATTCAAACTCAGCGCCTTCTGCGTAATGGAGCTTTCCCCTGCCATCGTAAAATACCGACAGTTGAACCGGTAGCACCCTCCGTTCCGGAGAAAAAATCAGAAAGCTCTCGAGATGGGAGTGCGGTGGTATTTCCCTTGGATAGCCATCGGGCGTCATGGGTGGAAGGGGTGCGTTCCAGGTGAATGGATCATTGCCCACCTGCAAACGCCATCGTGAGGCATTGTGCGCCAGGTTGGAGAACACATACTCCGTCGCCCAGTAGCTCATGCCGGTAAGGTTGAGCGCCAACCGTTTGCCGGTTCGAGCTTCTGCTGCTGACGTCGCAGACGCCATGAACAACGGCGTAAATGTTCCCGCGCCGGCCATCAGCTGCACGACTTTTCGTCGTGTCAGTGGCGATGTCTTGCCTATACACGTCATTGCAGCCCTGTCCTGTGCCGACCCGAAACCCCACTTCATCGAAGAGCAGCGGGCGCGCAGAAACAAGGAGCCCTTAAGATGGTGGAGATCGTCTGAATGTAGTAGGCATCAGGCTTTCGTTACATTGCGTGGCGAACGTTGTTCAACTTCCCTGAGCAGATCAATCCAAGCCAGCGTAGTGGAGGAAAGATCGAAAGCCTCAGCCCGCTGACGGGACAGTTGCTGTAGACGACGCCTCACTTGCTCGTTCGACAGAACCTTCTCCAGCCCGTCTGCAAGACGGTCAGCGTTTTCCGGTTCGACTAGAACGCCGTACTTGCCCCCTTCCAATAGCTCCGCGGGGCCGGAGGGGCAGTCCGCGGCGACGACCGCAGCACCGCAAGCGAACGCTTCTGCGATGACCAAAGGGAGCCCCTCGAAACGCGATGACAGGCAGAAGACACTACTGCGGGCGATGAATCGAAATGGGTTCTCCTGGAAGCCCAGGAAGTGGACGCTGCCTCCTACGCCATGGTTCAACGCCTGCTCCTGCAAGGCATCGCGCAGAGGGCCGGTCCCTAAGATGACAAGTTGATGTGCGACGCCCCGTCCAAGCAAAGTGGCGTGAGCAGAAACGAGATAATCCAGGCCCTTCTGGTGATCGAGACGTGCCGCGGCAAGGACGACCGAGCCGTTAAAAATGGCCTCGTATTGCTGTGGAAGCGGGGCTTGAGCCTTCCGGCGGACGTGGTCGAGTGCAATTCCATTGTAGATCGTCCGGATTTTTCCGTTGGTAGCCGGTACCAAGCTTTCGAACGCGTCCGCTGCTCCTTTCGAGCAGGCTACGATGACATCGGCGCGTGAGTAGCTCTGCAACACGAGGCGCTGCCGCCAGCTGACGGCTTTGGAGAAGCGTGTCCAATCGTTGTGGACCCAGAGCAGCAGGGGCTTCCGATGGACTTTCGCCGAAATCAGGCTCGTAAATGCGGCGCGACCTTCATTGGCCCCGATGATGATATCAGCGTCTTTGGCCTCTTTGACATGCCCCACAAGGTCCGACACCAGGTCGCGCCGGCGATAGGGGCCCTCATGCTGGTACGTGACGTGAAGGGTAGGATCGACGGCATCGATCAGGTCGCCCCACCGCTCATGCACGAACAGCCGCGCTTCGATGTCACTGCGGTTCAACCGTGCCGCGAGCCCGATCGCCATCCTTTCCGCCCCGCCACCGTTGAGATTGGGAATAGCCATGAGCACGCGCATTCCTGATGTCTCCCGTAGCCGCTCTCTGTCCGCCTAGTATGACAGCCACACTCACAGCCTGTGCGAGAGTATAGGCCGGCGCCGGGATAGCTATTTAGCCTTTTGGATGGAGGAGCTCGTTCAACGCCTCGCGCGTCGGACGGACAACCTCCAGCTTCTGCACAAACGTTGGTCCGCGCCAGACCGTCCACGGCCGGTTGCGGGCGTCCCAATAGTATTAGTCGGTTAACCAAAAAGCTGAGTCGCTCTTTCGAGCACCTCCCGGCATCGTTGAGGACCATCGGAACGGGTGAGTAGATCGATGAACTTCCAATCTATTATGGGACCACCAAAGCTTGAGCTATCGGTAGTGATCCCCTGCTTCAATGAATCCGGCAATCTCCTCGAGCTTCATCGGAGACTGACCGACGTATGTGCGGCAGTCACCCAGGATTACGAGATTCTACTGGTGAACGACGGATCCCATGACGAGACCTGGGACGTGATTTCGCGCCTGCACAAGATCGACCCTCACGTCGTGGCGGTCAACCTTTCCAGGAATTACGGGCACCAGATCGCGCTTTCCGCCGGGTTGTCACATTGCTGCGGCGACCGGGTTCTGATCATCGATGCCGACCTGCAAGATCCGCCGGAGCTTCTGTCCCAGATGATGAAGATCATGAGTGCCGGGGCGGATGTGGTGTATGGTGTCCGTACCGAGCGACTGGGGGAAAGCTGGTTCAAGCGATTGACTGCATCCTTGTTCTACCGATTGCTTGCAAAGGTCGTGGACGTGCAGATTCCCGTTGATACAGGAGACTTCCGCCTCATCAGCCGTCGCGCGCTCGACGTCCTTCTCAGCATGCCGGAACACAACCGGTTCATACGCGGAATGGTCAGCTGGATCGGTTTCAGGCAGGTACCCATCGCCTACCAAAGGCAGCCCCGCTTTGCCGGAGAGACGAAATATCCGCTCTCGCGAATGTTACGTTTTGCGGCAGACGCAATCACCGGTTTCTCCACTCTGCCGTTGAGAACGGCCACCTATTTCGGGTTCGTATCGGGGTTCTTCGCGTTTGCCAGCCTGATCTACACCATCGGAAGCTGGCTCATGGGGAATGCGATCACAGGCTGGACCAGCCTCATGTCTGTGGTCCTATTACTGGGCGCAGCGCAACTGCTCGTGATCGGCATCGTCGGCGAGTATCTCGGGCGCCTTTATATGGAGGCGAAGCGACGCCCGCTCTACGTGGTGCAAGACCTGCTTGGTCACGAGACGAATGGCAGTTTTTCCCATTTCGAACGGACCGATTTTGGGCGTGATATCAACTTGGTCTCCGGGAACCCGAGTTAGCTGCAGGCTTTTGACGTTGAAACACGCTATCAGACTAACATTGTTCGCGGCCGTCGGCCTGCTAAACACGCTCGCCGACTTCACGATCTTCTTCCTGTTGCTCAGCTATTCTCCGTTGCCGGCGTCAGCGTGCAACATTGTTTCCTACGCCTCGGGTATCGCTCTAAGCTACGTGATCAACAGGCACCTGACGTTCCGAGACAGGCAGACGCATCGTGTCGTAGGCCCGATCATCTTCCTAGCAACAGGTCTCGTCGGGCTCGCCATAAATACCCTAGTTGTCGTCCTATCACTTCCGTTTGTGGGCACGGTTTCGGCGAAGATCGCAGCCACGCTCGTAACGTTCGCCTGGAACTATTCGGTCTCAAACCTGATCGTTTTTACGGAAACGAGCCGAAGTCCGAGATCATAGATTCAGCTTGCACCACCGCGGCGCCACCCGCCCGGCGGAAAGCGGCGCAAGGAGTCGGCTTGAAGATGCTTAAGATCACCGTCCCCCCAATCCAAAAGGGCTCCCTGTTCTCGATTGCGGACGCGCTATCTCCCCTGGCCGCACTGCTCGGAATTTCATCGTTCATTGGCGTAGCCGTGATCGGCTTCGGTAAAAGCGGCTCCTGGATGAGCGATTTCAACTGGTACTATGCCGGAGGCACCTGCTTGCTAAGCGGCGGCAACATGTACGACCTAGAGTGCTTCGGTCCGCTCATAAAGGAGCTTTCCGGCGTCGAGGCTTTGGCTGGCCTTCCTTATCCGCCACATTTCGCGCCGTTCGCAGCCGTGGTCGCTATTCCGTCGCTCTCGGTATCGTCGATCTTGTTCGTCTTTATCAACATCGCCGTCTCCATGGCGCTGGCATTCGTGGTTGTCGAAACCGAGCGCCGTGTTTGCGGGTCAGACAGCCGTGACGTCGGACTGAACCACTTCTGGGCAATCGCGCTCGTGCTTGGAAGTTCCGGAGTTTGGGGAGTCGTTTGGCTAGGACAAATCTCGCTCTTGATCGCCCTGTTTGTCTGGGTTGCCTTCCGCTTCCTAGACCGTTGCAATACTGTTCTTGCGGGGGTATTGCTTGCGATAGTTTCGGTTAAGCCGCAGATGGCGGCGCTGCTTTTCTTCTGGTTACTCCTTCACGGTCAATGGAAGGTGCTTGCCGTTGCCGCCGCCGCCGCTGGTTTCCTGAGCGCCTACGCCTTCGCTAAAGTCGGTCTTGCCCCATCCATCACGGGATGGATCACTGCTCTTGCGGCCTACCAGCACTATCCGGAGAACATGCTGGGCAGCGGCACGATCATGGGCTTGCCCAGTTTAGTCGCGCTGTATGGCGTCGATATTCCTCTACCCGTGGCGACAGCGATTGGCGCACTGGCGTTGGTCTATCTGCGGGTCTTCAGCAAGGCCTCTCCCTTCGCGCCAATGGCACTGGGTACCATTCTGCTCGTGCAGATGATGGTGTTCTCGCGTCCGATCGACATTGCCTTCATCCTCCCTGTATTTGCTCTCTTTTGGCCCAGTCGGCATTCGCATCCTATCCAACTTCTGTTTTTCGTGGTCATGATGGCGCTCATCTGTTTTCCACAACAGGTCGTGGCCAGGGCGTTCCCGTTTCCTGAAGCATCGCACTTCCGGACATTGCCTGTCGCCGTGTTGACCGTGTTGTTTTTTCGCCAGATGCTGCTGGGCGCGAGCCGTTGGGAATATTGGAGCGCGACCAGCAGACTGCAGCCGCGCCCGGATGTCTAATATCGCTCTGGAATGAAAATCAGGAGTGACAGGTCGGCCGCGGTCAACACGCTGTTGCGTCGGACTTGAAGAGCGCCGTCATAGCGATGGCTTCGGCAGCGCCTTCCAATAAGGATCCGGCCACACAAAGGGATTGCCCCCGAACTCGGGATAGGATTTTGCGAAGAATAACTGGCACGGCTGGACTTCGTGCGGTTCGCGATTCATCGTCCAGTAGGTCCTGCAAATCTTTTCGGAGATGACGCGCCGACATTCCTTCATGTCTAGGGCTCTGGTCTTGTTCTTCGCCGCGAGATCCTGTGCTACTTTCCATGCGATCTTCTGCAAGGGTGCCACGAGCGCACGGGGAACGGTTGGAGGGGCCGCTGCGCCCTCGGGCGACTGATTGTATATCGTCGCATAGTGTACGGCCGAGACGAGATATATCCCCGCATCGGTCAGATGGACGTCATCCCTAAAAATGGATCTGAGTTTCTGCTCATCAGTTCCCCTCACGCCAGGCAGATCACCAGCAAGGGCGAGTTGCACCAGCTCAACCAGGGCAGTACCTGCCGGCACCGTAGAAAGCCTCGCCGGGCGATCCTCCGCCTCCAACGTCAGCTTCACCTTCTCCGTGATGCATTGCCAAGCGGCGGCAGAGTTCGTTTCGTGCTCGATCCAGATCCCTGGATTGCTCGTGTCGATTTGCAGCCATGTGTGGACGTAGAAGGTCTTTCCGTTCGGATTTCCATCAAGCAGGCGGTCGTGGATATGGCGAAGATATCCGATCGCGTTCTCCCAGACGATGGAGCCCAGCGAACCGTGATTTTCTGCAACCACCAGTGCATCATAGGGACGCCCCGTCTTCACATGTGTCGGCTTCCGCAGTTCCATGGCTACGTTCATCCCGTCACCGTGGCGGTTTTTCCCATAGGAGTACCCATCCCATCCTGAGCTTTCCGCGTTGTCGCCCCGGGTGCGGACCCTCAATGGCGATCCGAGGACGATTTGCTCTTCCCAAGCCAGGGTCTTGCCCTTGCTCCTGGCGATCAGTTCCACCCAATCAGGCATGGGGTTGTCGATCAGGCTGTGACCCGTGAAGAGGACCTGCGCGAAGTTCTGTGGCTTCCCGTCCTGCGCCTGCGCCGCGTGTGACGCAAGGCACACCAACACCATTCCCATCGTGCAGCTTCGCAAACTCATCAAGGTAACAGTCACGGCCTTCTCCGTCGGCTCTCTTCAGATGAGGAAAGACTACAGGCCAGAAGACCTAGCGACGACATGCTCAAAAGGTGTACGTTCGGATGTGGCTATCCATCAAAAAGCATAAATGGGCAGAAGCGGCGCTGACGGGCTAGGATGACGCAGAACCTGTGGGGGCTGCGGATGCTGAAGCGCGCATATGATATCGGACCGATTTCGATCATCAACCGTATGACATCGGGTCGAGGGGTAGGAACATCGATGGGACGCAATCGACCCGCGGTCGCTGGAAGAACTGCGACATCACTGGAGGATGGCGCGAGCCAACATCTCGCCCTCATCATCCTCGTCGGGTTGCTCTTGGCGGGCGCCATCCTCAGGATCGCCAACCTGCTCCTCGAAGCGTCACTGTGGGAAGATGAGATATTCTCGGTCGCGCTTGCCGAAAGTCCGCTGGCTGACCTGTTCCTGACGGGATTGCGCTTCGACACGCATCCACCACTCTATTACGTGCAGCTGCATTTCTGGGGCGCAATAGCAAACAGCGACCGCTGGTATATCCTCAATTCGACGCTTCTGAGTATCGTCTCTGTCGTGGTCATCTTCGAATGCTGTAGGCGCATCTATGACGAGAGGGTTGGGCTCTGGGCGGCCGCGATACAGTCCCTGATGCCGCTGCAGCTGTTTTTTGCCGAGAATGTTCGCATGTATCCGATGTTCGCGATCCTGGCGATCACGCTTTGGTACGTGCTTCAGACGATCGTACGCCACGGCGCCAGCTCAAGGGCCAGACTTTTTGCGGTGGCCTGCCTTGGTGTCGCGACGACACTTACGCATGGGCTCGGCTTCTTCGTGACTTTCTTTATTTTCCTTCATGCCCTCATCCAGTTCTACGGCCAGACGTCCCGCAGAAACGCTATATTTCTCGTGGGGTCCTATGTGCCGGTTGCACTTACGGCGATTTACCCGCTGGTAATTGGTGCCATCAGGCGAACAGAGGGGATAGCGGTTTTCGATGTCCCGACCATTGGTATCCATCTGACGATGACCCTTCTGGGGCCAGAGTTTCCATGGCCGACGGTTGCCGGCCTTGTTGCACTTCCGCTGCTGGTGTTCGTTCCCCTCGTCGAACCTCGCGCTCGAATGCTTTGCGGCATGCTCGTCTTGCTGCCTCTGTTCACGCTGTTTGGAATCTCGGTGCTCTTCAAGCCCGTCTTTATCTATCGGACAATCGGCCTTTTCCTCCCCTTCCTCGCGATAGCCATGGCTCTCTGCGCCGACACGGCGTTCCGCAGAAAAGCGAGGATGCCCCGTGTCTGGATCTCCGCGATGATCCTCACGATGCTCGCAGGAGGAGTAAACTACACGATAAACTTCGAGAAGCGCGGCTATCGAGAGATCGTGACCGAACTGAAAACTGCGTCCTCTGAGAACGACGTTATTCTGGCCGGAAGCCCCTCGGTGTTCTGGGCCGTTACCCGATACCTCGATGGTGACCACACCAGACGCAGTGCTCTTGAGGTTCAGCCGCCCGTTCGCGACGGTATGCTGCGCGTGAAGCAAAAGCTTGAGGATTTGGGTGCGACGAGCCTCGGGCTGTTCGGCCAAACGGACCACATCCGGATTGCCGATCGCACCGTCTACCCGTTTTTCGCTGGAGAGCCGGCGTCTAAACTGCCGGCGTTCTGGGTGCTCAATCCTGCGGAAGGCGGGTGTGCCTCAATAGGCGAGGACGGCTCCCGCTATCATGTCGTGAATGAGATTTCGGCTTCGAGTCAGCGGGCAATCCAGTGTCGAAGGTCCGGGCTCTGATCCCCGTCAACGCGACTGCCGCTTTCCGTGGTACAGGGCAAGGGTCTCACGATGCCTGAATATGCGCGAGCGCTGATCTACATCCTGGGGCTCTCGATTCCTGTCTTCTTCGTCGCCGAGAAAATTGCCGGGCCGCTCGTCGACAAGGACGAATTCCGTCGGTGGCGGAATTGCTGGATCGCCACGACCTTTGCAACCTTTCTGTCGAGCAGCTTCCTGGCGTTCGTTGCCATGATCCTGTTGGTGAGCGTCTATATCCATCGTTGCGCCAAGCAGCCGATCTTTTTCTACATCATATTGATGTTTGTCGCGCCATGCGTGTCGATGGGGCTTGGAATACCCGGCGTCTTCAACTCTATCATCGAACTCAACCCGCCGAAACTGCTCGCGCTACTCATCCTCCTGCCCATTGCCCACCACCTGTGGATGGACGCCAAGAACCGCCAGGCCACCTTCCTGGATACATGTATCGTGTCGTACTACGTCCTGCTTTCTGCGCTGTCCTGGCGCTATGGGCTGAGCTCGGTCCTCCGGGGGATGCTCGGCTATTTTACAGTGATCCTGCTTCCGTATTTCGTGTTCAGCCGCGGGATCCGATCGGCCAAAGATCTGAACAGGGCGCTTCTTGCGTTCGCAGTCGCGGCAATGCCGCTTGCTGCGGTGGGAGCCTTCGAAATGCGGAAGGGATGGCGCCTCTACAATCAGGTCGTCCAGCAATGGGAAGTCATCGTAGCCACACCGTATCTTCTCCGAGACAGCATGCTGCGCGCCTCCGCCACGGCCATAGAGCCAATCGCGTTTGGGTTTGCGTGCATGGCGGGCATCGGCTGCCTCATGACCCTCAGGACGAGGCTCAGTTTCTCCAAATGGACTTACGTAGGACTGGGTATTCTGTTGGTCGGGCTGATGTCCAGCCTCTCGCGAGGCCCCTGGCTGGGCTCTGCGGTTTTCGCCTTTGTGGCGCTTGCGGCTTATCCCAAGACTGCCTTGAAGGTCTTAGTTTGCGCCATGCCGCTGGTTGCCGGCGCGGCTTATGCTTGGCCGGCGCGATTCAGCCGCTTTATCGACCTCCTTCCATTCATCGGCTCCAGCGATCCGGGAAGCGAAGCCTATAGGTCCGACCTTCTGGCAAATGCATTGATCGTCATCCAGCGGTACCCCTTCTTCGGCTCTCTGACATTTCTGGAGGAGCCGGAGATGCAAAGGATGATTCAGGGGCAGGGGATCATCGACGTCGTCAACTCGTATCTGCAGATCGCCCTGGAGTTTGGCCTTGTCGGATTGTTTCTCTTCGTCATCTTTTTCTTGACACTGGGCGCCTCACTCTTCACCAGGGCGGCAAGCCCGACGTCACACGAGCCAAGCATCAACTACGCGGGTCTCTTTGCTCTGCTGGTAGCCATGTTGTTCACGATCGTGACGGTCAGCAGCGTATCGGTCATTCCGTCCATCTACTGGGCATTCGCGGGGATTTGCGCAGCTTTGCCGAGGCTGCGCAGAGAGGTTATTCGTACTCCCGCTCTCGAAATGCGGGTCCTGAGCGGCTTCCGGCAATAGCCGATGCGCTAGGTAGTGGGCTCATAAATACGCATCCACAGTCTTGCCGAGGCGAGAGCGACTGCAGCAAGGAAGTTAGCAGCGAGCTTGTCGTAGCGGGTGGTGAGCCTTCTGAAGTGTTCAGTTTGCAGAAGAAGCGTTCGACAAGATTGCGCGGATGGTAGAGGCTTGGGTCGACTGACCTTTGGACCCTGCGGTCGCGCTGGGTTGGGATGTGGGCCTCGCCGCCGCGTTGTCGAACGAGGTCGATTAGGGTGCTGCCAGTCGTAACCACGATTGGCGATGACGACAGACGCCGAAGGAAGCCCTTCGAGTAGGCAGGGCGCGGCGGCCTTGTCAGAAGCCTGCCCTTGCGTCAACCCGAGCCGAACCGGCAAGCGCCGTTCGTCGACCACAACATGAAGCTTGGTGGTCAATCCTCCACGAGAGCGGCCGATGGCGTGATCGGGGCCCCCTTTTTACCACCGGCGGCGTGTTGGTGGGCGCGCACGATGGA
>NZ_JALPRY010000028.1:0-39988 GCF_023223505.1 Neorhizobium turbinariae | reverse complement strand
ACCGGCAAGCGCCGTTCGTCGACCACAACATGAAGCTTGGTGGTCAATCCTCCACGAGAGCGGCCGATGGCGTGATCGGGGCCCCCTTTTTACCACCGGCGGCGTGTTGGTGGGCGCGCACGATGGAGGAATCGATCAACTACATTGACCGGGGCGTGTGGCTGCGAGCGCCTCAAAGACCCGCAGCCACACGCCCGCCTTGGCCCACCAGTTATAGCGATTGTAGGCCGTCGTGTAAGGGCCGTATCGCTCCGGAAGGTCACGCCACGGTGAGCCGGTTCGCAAGATATAGAAGATCGCGTTCAGAACGCGCCTATCATCCGCCCGCGCCACGCCACGGGTTTATTGGGAAGAAGCGGCGCCATCAGCACCCATTCCCGATCAGTAAGGTCGAACCGTGCCATGCAAAAACCTCCCTCGAAGTTTGAATCGTGAACGGTCCTCACAAGGAACCCCTTTTATGAGTACATACCCTAGCACCACTGCTTCAGTGGATCGAAGTTCCACGTCAACCATCAGAGCAGCATGGAGAGCTGGCGGTACCGCTATTGCGATAATCGGAGGCGCCGTGTCCTCACCAGATGGTTTAGCGCCCAGCCAATGCCGACACCGAGTACGGCTCCGCTTGCCTTCACAACGGCATCATTGAAATGAGCATGACGTGACGGCGAAAGAAGCTGCATAGCTTCGATCAACCCCGCGCAAGCGATCAGCGTCACGGCCAAGAGCGGAATACGTCTTGGATAGGCAACAGCGAAGAGCATCGCCATAACGGCAAACGCCAGTACCCGGTTTATCTCCACGGGCAAGAGATCATGTGGTCTGAATTCGATGGGGGCGACCGTCACGAAGACGATCAACGCCAAAGCGGCCCACGCCAGCAATTTGAATATCCTTATTATCACCATTTAAACCAATTGTAGGTGCTGCGATGAGTTGGGCCCGGCACGCAATCTTCTTCGCCAAGAGCGTCACGAAACGTTTCGAAATCATCAGAGGCCGCCTGATGCAATGAACGCGGCTTCACCCCAAGCGGCAGGGCTGATCCAGTGCCGGAAGAGGCTCTTTGTATTCGATAAGTATCTGGTGACGGCCGAGTAGTCGATTGAGGTGGAACTGGACGATCCCCTGAAACTCCGGAAATTTACCCGCCACCGCAAACGCGGCCTGTTGCCACCGTATGGGATCTTCTGCCGTCGCGCGTCTCGCAAGACGGATCACTTGGAGCGGGTAGATTGCGAGGAGAGCGAGGCTTGCCGGGTGCAGGGCGCAGCCGCCGACGGCGATGAAAGGGATCAATCCGCCCCAGACAACGCTGCGTCTGACATTTCGACTCCAGATCCGGAACGGCGATCGACCGTGGAGGCTGGAGACCTGTGCATAAGCATGTCCGCAACGGACGCTTCTGCGCCACCACTGGCTAAAGCGGGTGATCGCGGCATCGTGCCGCGTCATCTCCACCGGAAGCCGCCAGATCTTCCAGCCTGCGGTTCGCAGCCGGACGCACAGTTCCGGTTCTTCCCCACCGATCAGATCATCCAGGTAGCCGCCGACATCCTTCAGGGCACTCGTTCTGATCAGCACGTCACCGCCGCATTCGATAGCTTCACCCGCCGGGCCGTCCCACTCGCGGTCGCACAGGGTATTGTAGATGGTTACATTTGGGTAGATCTCGCGGCGACGGCCGAAGACCAGTGCTAGATCCGGATGGGCTGCCAAAAATGTAGCCGCTTCATCAAGCCATTTCGGATCCAGCCGGCAATCCCCATCCACGAACTGGACGAACTCCGTCTCCGGCCGGATCTGCATCAAAGCATGAAAGCCGGTATTGCGCGCGCGCGCAGCAGTGAACGGCGTCGTCATGTCCAGACAAACTACCCTCGCGCAAAGCGATGTGGCAGCGTCGACGCTTCCGTCAGACGAACCGGAGTCCACATAGACGACATGGCGGCTGTGATCCTTGACGGATCGCAGGCAGTTGAGCAGACGCTTCCCTTCGTTTCTGCCGATGACCACGATGCCGATGCCGGCAGAGCTACCGTCTTTCCGTGAGGCAGGCATTTTGAGAGCATCCATTGCGTTACCTCGATGCGGTCATTCGAAATCCGGCATTACTGAAGGTCGCCGGGCCAGCCGGATAGTCCTTTTTCTCTGCCATACCTGTAAACTTACCCCTTTGGTGGAAGCGGCTTCGCCCGCGATGTCTGTTTGTGGAACTGAGCGGGTGGCGACTCATGGCTTATACTTGGATGGCAGAACGACACTGCCGAACAGGAGAGCCGCCAGGGAGATGCGTATCGCGTATTTCACCAATCAATATCCAGCACCGAGCCACACGTTCATCCGGCGTGAAATCACGGCTTTGGAAGAGAGGGGACATAGCATTCGGCGATATGCCGTGCGTCCTTTCAAAGGCGAACTGAAAAACCCTGAGGATCTCCGGGAGGCGGCCAACACCCGTCAGCTGTTGAAAACCGCACCCGGCTCTGCCGCTCTCAGCTTAATCCGCGTGCTATGCATGCGCCCCGCGTCATTCTTTCGAGCCGCCGCAAGCGCTTTCTGTTTCGGAAGAGGTTCAGAGGGACGGCTCCTCGTCCACCTTGCCTATCTCGCGGAGGCTGCCATTCTTGCCGACTGGTGCCTGCGAGAGAAGATTGAGCATCTGCATGTGCACTTCGGCACCAATCCCGCCACGGTCGCCGTGTTTGCACATCAGATCTGTGGCGTGCGCTTCAGCTTCACCGTCCACGGCCCGGAGGAGTTCGATCGCCCCGAGGCGCTCAGCCTTTACGAGAAGATCCGAGTGTCCTCGTTTGTCGTGGCCGTCAGCTCATATGGCCGCAGTCAGTTGATGCGCTGGGCCAAGTCGGCGGACTGGAAAAAGATCTGCGTTGTCCGCTGTGGCCTCGATGAGCAGTATCTTCGGGATCGGACGGTATCCTCGGCAACGGGGAAACGCCTCGTATGCATTGCCCGACTATCGGAGCAGAAAGGCCATCTGCTCCTGGTGCAGGCGGCGGCACAGCTGAAAGCGGAGAACCTGGATTTTGAACTTGTTCTGGTTGGCGACGGGCCGCTGCGTTTGGAAATCGAAGAGCAGGTGAAACATCTCGGACTTAGCGATACGGTGAAACTGACGGGAACGCTTTCTCAGGACGATGTGCGGGCTGAAATTCTGAAGGCGAAGGCGCTTGTTCTGCCGAGCTTCGCAGAGGGCCTGCCGGTTGTCCTCATGGAGAGCCTCGCGCTGAGCCGACCGGTGATCGCTACCTATATCGCGGGAATTCCGGAGCTCGTTCGGCCGGATAACGGCTGGCTGGTGCCGGCAGGCGATGTTGAGGCTTTGGTCGGAGCGATGCGGGAGGCACTTCTCGCCAGCGACATGGAACTGCTGAGGAAGGGGGATGCGGGTCGCCGCCTCGCGCTCGAAAAGCACAATGTCTCGAACTCGGCAGCCGTGATCGAGAGGCTGATGGCGCAGGCGGACCCAGCCTGAAAGTGTCGCATGGCTCAGACGCTCTGTCAGGCTCTCATCATAGCAGCCTGCGATGTCTTTCGGCCACTCTCGATCAGCGCCTTGGTGTAGCCCTCGCGAGGAGCGAGGAAGGTTTGTTCCGCGTCGCCCTGCTCGATGATCTCGCCGCGCTTCATGACGATCGTGCGTTGACAGATCTGGCGGATAACCGAGTCATGCGAAATGAAGACATAGGTCAGGTTCAACTCGGCGCAATTGCTGCAGGAACTCGAGTACCTGTGCCTGAACGGAGATGTGCAGGGCGGAGGTCGGCTAGTCGAGGATCAACAGCCGCGGGTTCAGTGCGATCGCGCGTGCAACGCAGACGCGCTGCTTCTGTCCACCAGATAGCTCGCGCGGGTAGCGGAACTTGAACAACTTCGGCAGTTGCACGATGTCGAGAAGTGCTTCCGTGCGTGCCGCGATATCTCGGCGGCTCATGTTAGTCTGGATGCACAGCGGCTCGCCGATTGCATCGCCGATGGTGTGGCGACCGTTCAGCGCCGAATGCGGGTTCTGGAAGACGAACTGCATATGCTGTCGCAACGGTTCGCCGGCAAGGCCGGTGATATCGGTGCCGTTGAAGATCACGTCTCCGGAAGTCGGCTCGATGAGACGCAGAAGCATCCGCGCCAGGGTCGATTTGCCCGAGCCGCTTTCTCCGACCACGCCGAAGATCTCGCCGGTCTTACGGAAAGGTCGAGGGAGTTGATCGCCACGACCTCGGCACCGGACTGGCGGCGGTAGATTTTCCTGAGGTTGCGCGCTTCAAGAAGGTGGGTCGGAGCAGCCCGTTCTGGAGCGGCTGCTAGAGCCACAGGCCTTTAGGCGTGAGGTTGATGTCCGGAACCGCCGCCAGTAGGCGCTTTGTGTATTGGTGCTGCGGCCGCTTCAGGATGTCCTGCGTCAAGCCTTGCTCGACAATCTCGCCTTTGTACATAACGGCGCAGAGCTTCGCCACGGTGGCAATCGCACCGATGTCGTGGCTGATCATGATGACGCTAAGGTTCAGCTTCTCGACGAGGGAATTGATGAGATCGAGCACCTGCGCCTGCACGGTCACATCAAGCGCAGTCGTCGGTTCGTCGGCGATCAGGAGGTCGGGTTTGCCCGCGAGCGCCATGGCGATCAGCACGCGCTGGTGGATGCCGCCCGACAACTGATGCGGATATTGGGAGAACAGCATCGAGGGGTTCGGCAGACCGACCTGATCGAGAAGCTCCTCGGTTCGGGCCCGCGTGCTGTCTTCGAGGAAACGCCTTTGCCGCCCGCCTTATCATGTGCGTAGATGACGTCCGAGATTTGCCGCCCGATCGAAGAAAGCGGGTTCAGGTACGTAATCGGGCCCTGGAAGATTATCAAGATGTGGATCCCGCGGATCTTTGTCCAGTCCTTCTCGGGCCAGCGCTGTGATGTCCTGGCCATCGAAGGAGATGGATCCTTCGACAACCTCGCAATTACTCGGGCCGATGCCGAGAACTGAACGCACCAGAACCGTCTTGTCGGAGCGGCTATCACCGACGATGCCGAGCGTGTCGCCGCGATTGACGGAAAGGTTGATGCCCTTCAGCACATGCACCGGCCCGTCAAATGTCCCGACGTGGTATTCGTCTGCCGCATGTTCCGGGACGAGCTGGCCGGCAAAGTGGTGGCGACCGGCAAGGGCGTGACGCGGTTCAATGTTGGCGACCGCGTCACGGTGCCTTTCGTCTCCGGCTGCGGCCATTGCTCCGAATGTCATTCTGGCAACTCGCATTTCTCCTGAGCCAGTTCCAGCCAGGCATCACCCACTGGGGTGCGCTCGCCGGAGCATGTCGCGATCGATTCCGCCGATACAGATCTTGTGGCTCTTCCGGAAGAGATCGACGACGCCACAGCTGCAAACCTTACCTGCCGCTTCGCCACCTCCTTCCGCGTCGTCGCCGATCAGGCCCGTACCGACCCCGGTGACTAGGTCATAGTTCATGGCTGCGGCGGCGTCGGCCTTTCGGCAATCATGATCGCGACCGCCCTCGGTGCGAACGTCATCGGGATCAATCTGACAGAAGATAAGATCGCCCTAGCACGACAGTGCGGGGCAGTGGAACCAATCAAAGCGGACTCCGTGCCGGATGTCGTCGAGGCGGTCAGAGAGATCACCAAGGGCGGTGCCCACGTTTTCATCGATGCGCTCGGTCACCCCGCGACCTGCTTCAATTCCATCAAGAACCTGCGACGCCGCGGCCGGCATGTGCAGGTTGGCCTGATGCTTGGAGAGCATGCCACACCGCAAATTCCGATGGCGCAGGTGATTGGCCACGAGCTTGAAATCTATGGCAGCCATGGCATGCAGGCTTGGCGCTACGACGCGATGCTTTCTACGCTGACCGCCGGCAAGATGAAACCGCAGCAGCTCATTTCCAAGAGGATAAACCTAGAGGCAGCTGATTCCGAGTTGGTGAACCTCGACAAGGCGGAGACGCTAGCTATTGCCGTCGTGACCAGCTTATAGGCATCGGGTAATGTGGGCGTCACGGCGAAAGCCCACGCCTGCTGCCAAGGCCGACATGACGCAGGAAATCCAGCAGGAGGTGTGGCGGAAGGCCGCTCTGGCGGCGTTCGATGACCACCCTCAAGCGGAAAACAAGGTGGCCGCATAGCCACGCCAGATTTGCAAGGCTCGCGTAGAGCAAACCATGGTTCTTCAGGAAGTAAAGGTTGCGAGACTGGAACCAGTAGGGCGGGCGCCGTGCCGGACGCGTGTACCGAGTGACACCGGTAGCCTGACCCACAAGGTGAACCACCCGGCTCTGCGGCACATGCCAGCACGACCAGCCGGCGCGGGCAGCGCGAAGACAGAAATCGGTTTCCTCAAAATAGAGGAAAAAGCGATCGTCCAGAAGCCCGACATCATGTAGAAGGTCGGAACGCATGATCATGCATGCCCCGGAGACCCAGTCGATGCGCGAGGGCTTCTGCGGCATCTCCGGCACCACCCGCCAGCGGTCGAGGAGGCGAGTGATGGGACCAAGCTTCGCCTCACCCTCGAATTCGTTGGAGATGGATGGAAAGCGGAATGCGCATGCTTGCTTGCGCCCGTCCGGGTGTTCAAGGCTGCTTCCGGCAATCCCGGCTCTCGGCTCGTTATCCATGAAACCGACGAGCATGATGATGCTCATCGGGCGGGCGACAGTATCCGGATTGAGCAGAAGGACATAGTCGGGATCCCCAAAACGCTCTGCGGCGTATTCGATGCCCCGGTTGTTGCCATAGGCGAAGCCGCCGTTCTCCTGGAGCGCCAGGCAGGCCATGTTCGTCCAACCGTTTTCGTCGATGGCAGAGGCAATACGCTGCGCAGATCCGTCGCCCGAGCCTCCGTCAACGACGATCACGCAGGTACCGTCAGGTACGGTGGCCGGCGCGGCAAGGGATGCAAGGCAGTCGACGGTCAAGTCCGCAGTGCGGTAGTTGACGATGATGATCGCCAGTCTCCACCGGTTGTTTGTCCCGTCATTGCGCTGGTTGGTCACAGCCCATGCCTCCGCGTGTTGTTCAACACCACCTGCATCAACTTATCGGAATTCACGTAGGTTCGGGCCGTTTCTAGCTCAGATAGCCTGGATTTTCCCACTGCCACGACAAGCACCGTCGTGTCCGACATGTCCAGGAAGGGAATGACCTCATCGGAATTCAGCATCGGCGGCAGGTCGAAAACGACATAAGTGGGCTTGAGCGACTGGCGGTTCGCTATTACCTGAGAGGTCATTCGGATCAGGTCGTCGGGAAGCGGTTGCCGTCCGCCGCCCCAAGCCGCCCGCAGAAACATCAATTGTACGCCGCGGATGTCTATCCTGGTTATCCACCCGTGCAGGGGATCTTCATATGACGGCTCAGGTGCTAAGCCGAGCACGCGCCCGACACCCGGATCTCTGGCGTTGGCGTCAACAAGCAGAACGTTCGCACCTGGCACTCGAGCGAGGCTGAGCGCCAGGTTGACCGCCGTAACGGTCGTACCGCATCCACTGGTCGGCGCACTGACGGAGATGACGCGAGCGTCGAGTTCTTTCCGGCCGGCGATCAAATGGTTGCGCAAGACGTCATAGGCATGCGTAATTGGGCTGGTGCTATCGAAGGCGATGATGCGATTTCCGTAGAGGAAAGTCGGGGACAATGGATCCGAATGGAGCGAGACCGGGGCGTCGGCGCAATTGAAATTGCCCACCCTCAGGCTGCTCAACATCGGAAGTCCCTCGACATCCAGCCGATCCGCCAGCTTCCCACGAAGCGCTATGTTCTTGATGATTTCCATGAAATCCTGCCCACCCCAATAAAGCACCCAAGCAACGACGCGTATGGCACTGGATCCTTTGTCAGGGCGGCGCGGCCGATCCGAGGCCGTCCCTAAATTCCCTCCGCTTGCGTCGCTTCGGGGACCAGCGCGGGATGACCACCAACGTGTGCCCCGACAGCGTGTACGAAAGATCAAACGTTCCTCGGATCGTGCGATCTAACAGATGGGCCGCGAAGACCGCGGTTCCGCCAGCCGCCGCTGCGGCCGATAACACGGCAAGAGCCATATGGATCTTTCTCGGACCTGCCGGATATCTTGGAACTTCAGGCTCTTCGACAAGCTCGATTTGAAGGGCGGCATCACCGACTTCTAGGCGCTCACCGAGAAGCGCAACGTCCAGTTTGCCCTTGATGTCGTCCATCGTACGCTGCAGAGACGCCTTCTCGGCGTCGTGCGCATGGGTCTGCGCCTCTACCTCGGGCGAACGTGCGATGACCATCCGCAGCTCAGTGATCCGCTGGGCAAGGCCGCTGCGGTAGTTCATCGATTGCTCTCGCCTCGGCTTTGCCTCGGCAATTCTTTCGGCGATAAGCATCAACTCCGGTGAAAGGACCATATGCTCTCCCGGACTGGAAGCCTCCGCGCGGGTCTGCTGGCGCGACGCAATCAGCGCCTTCATGTCATCAAGCCGCTGACTCAATGCGCGGACTTGCGGATGCGATGGAGAATAGATAAGCGTCTTGGCTGCGAGGTCGACCTCGATCTGATTGAGCTGGGTGTTCAGCCGCGTCCCTTCGCCGTTGCGCTCCGCGCCCATCCGAAGCTGTGCCTCATGTAGACGAAGCTCCTCATTGAGCGTGGCGATCTCTCGATCGATGAGGCTTATTTCCTGCTCCTTTGACTGCAGTTCAACCAGGAGAGCAGGGATACGAGCAGGATGAGCGTCACTGTTTTCCTCGGCATACCGGTTCCAGACGGCTTCACGTTCTTTGTACTTGGCCACTGCCGTCTGGTACTCACGCTCGAAGAAGCGCGTCGTTTCGGAGGCACGCGCAACTCGCATCCGCCGACTTTCTTCCAAGATCTCCGAGACGAGATGCGAGACCACCCGGGCGGCAATAACAGGATCCGTGTGCTTGTACCCGATGCGGATCGATCCGGAATTACCCGCTAGATCGGAGTTTTCCGCAAACTGGATGTTCAGCGCGATCTGGTTCCGGACCAGTCCGGCGAGTTGGCTCTTGGTGAAGCCACCTCGCAATTGAGGAAAGAGGTTGAAGCGTTCTTCGAGATCCAGAAGGTTCTTTCTTGACAGGACGCGTTGCTCCACAAATTCAAGCCGATCATTGGCAACCGTCGGCGACGCCAGATTTATCGGTATCTGCTGGAACTGCATCCGCATCAGTGCTTCCGACTGGTAAACCTTGGGCATCGAGAGAACGAAGTAACCGCCGACCAAGACAGTCAGAACGATGGGCACGATCGCGACCAATGGCTTCGCGAGGGCGATCTCGAGGTAGTAGACGATGTTGCGGAGAACCTCATTGATCATGGTGAGCCTCAAGTCCGCGAAGTGCCGAGGTGTCTGTCATCTTATCGCTCCTCTCACTGGCCCATCTCGAACAGGCGTGCGACAGGGGAGGGCTCGGACGGTCCTGCAGGCATCACAGGCTCGCGCAGGCTGTCCCCGTAAACCACCCTCAGGAGGTCACCTGCGAGAACTGGCGTCGTCTCGAAAGCCGGAATTTCCTGCGTTTCACCCTCGACAAAGCGCACGATGTTGTAATGGAGAACGCGCGTTTGCCTTTGCTGCACCAACGCTGCGTTCTGGCCGTAGACGCTCATGATCCGTGTCCCATCCGCGAGTTGAGCGGCAACATCGTCCTGTTCAAGGCGCGCCGCATTGAGCTCCACCAGCAACTGCGTACGGCGCTCCTGGCGGATGCTTTCGTAGCGTGCGACTTCGGCGATCCTGTCCCGTTCGGCCATACTCATCTCGGATTGAAGGCGGCTGATCTGGCCTTCAAGCTCGGCGACAACGCCCTCCTGAACCCACTGCTGCGAGCTTTCTGCGCCGCCCTTCGCGACCAAATTGGCAATGCTCTGCAGCCTCCGCCGCGCAAGCTCCACGCGCTTGGACAAACTCTCGGTCTGTTCGCGCAGCGCCGCCGCCGTTCGCTCCAGCAGGTCATTCGCCTCGGTTTGGGCCCGCTCGGCAAGATCAAGTGCTTCCATGCGTGAGTTGAGCATGGTCTGTTCGCGTTGCAGAGCCGGCGATGCGGCAAGAGCTTCAGGCTTCGCCAGCGACCGCTCGCCCCGTATCTCCGCCTCAAGCCTGACGATGCGGGCTCTCAGGTCGTCGAGACGGGCTTGCGATTGTTCGACCTGCCGGCCAACCAGGATCGACCGGTCCTGATCTGCCGGCAGCAGGGCGGTCCGGTAGATGCCTCCCGCGACGCTGATGCAGTGGAGAACCGTCATATTGGGTCGATAGGGGTACTCACCCGGCGTTACGACTTCCCCTGTGACGTAGATGAGAGGCTGGTGCGGAGAGTTCGGGCGGAGCATCAAAGTGAGATTCGGCTTGTCGTTGAAGTAGACTTTCAGCCGATCCAGCAACTGGGCCTCGAGCTCCTGAAGAGACAGGCCTTCACCCTTCAGGTGTCCTGCAAGCGGAACCGAAAGCCAGCCGTCCGGTGCAATGACTATGTCACGCGTAAGATCGGGCTCCTGCGCGATCCAAAGCTGCATCGTATCGCCGGGCTTCAGCTTGTAAGTCGTCTGAGCTGCTGCACCGCCCAGCGGCAGGCACATCAAGAGCCCCGCGAGACCCGCCATCCCACGCATATTCATCCCCCTGTAACATCCGATCCCCACCCATATCTCGGGCAGGAGCGGGATCATCCTACAGCTGCCCGCGTGTCCTGCGAACGAACCACAAAGAGGTAGCGGAGCGTGTCGGGGAGTAGCCCAAAGGGGTGATACCGGGGGCATCGCCGTCCTTCGGATGATGCCAATGCACCAATGGGAAACTTGTGGCCCCGCCAAACATGACGGCGGTCTAGTGAGCGACGTGCAGGACGATGACACACCACCCGACGTGGATCGAAGGCTGGCGCATCGAGATCGATGGATACTTACATCATGCCCAAGCGCATCGGCTTTCTCATTCCTGAGTTTCCAGGTCAGACGCACATTTTCCTGTGGCGGGAGCACAACGCTCTGCGCGAACTGGATGTCGAGGCGGAGTTCGTTTCTACATCCCGGCCTCCGACTGCGATATCCTCGCATGCATGGGCCGATGAAGCGCGAAACGCGACGGCCTATCTCCTCCCGATCAACGTCTCGGACGCATTTCTGGCTCTCTGGGACATCGCACTGGCCGGGCCGGCCAGACTTGTCAAGGCTCTGACTGCGGTAGTTGGGGCAGAAGCCCGGTTTCCGTTGGGCCATCTAAGGATGCTCGGGATACTTCTGGTCGCGGGGAAACTGATCCGCCTGGCGCGGCGGCACAAGTGGTCTCACATCCACGTTCATTCCTGTGGGGATGCCGCCAATGTTGCCATGTTCGGTTCCCTTCTTTCGGATATTCCCTACAGCCTCACGCTTCATGGACCTACTTTGGAAGGTTACGGCCCGAACCAGCCGTTGAAGTGGAAACACGCGGCCTTCGCCACAGTGATTTCCGGCCGGCTCTACAGCGATGTGGCGATGAGGCTTAGGGGTTCTGTTCCCAAAGAAATTTCAGTTGCGCCGATGGGCGTTGATCTATCCCAAATCCAGCGAAACCATCCCTACACTCCTTGGAAACCGGGACAGCCATGCCGGATCTTCACCTGTGGTCGGCTCAATCCCGTCAAGGGGCACGACATACTTCTCCAGACCGTCGACATTCTCCGCAAGCGAGGGATTGACACCCGCCTGCAAATCGCCGGCGAAGACGAGCAAGGTGGGAGCGGGTACCGAAAAGATCTGGAAGAACTCATCGCTGTGAAAGGACTGGGTGAGAGCGTCGAGCTCTTGGGCGCCGTCTCGGAGACACGGGTGCGGCAAGCGCTGGAAGAGGCGCATGTGTTCGCGCTCGCAAGTCTTAACGAGGGAATATCCGTCGCCATCATGGAAGCCATGGCGATGGAGATGCCGGTCGTCGTCACCGATGTAGGCGGAAACAACGAACTAATTCACCACAGGATGGACGCGATCCTGGTGAGACCCGAGCGCCCGAACGAGATGGCCGATGCCATAGAGGACGTCCTTTACAACCGTGAACTTGCTGAGCGGCTGCGTGCTGCTTCACGCGCAAAGATCTCTGCCAGGTTTCATCACCGGATCAGCGCCCAGGCACTGGCATCGCTGTTGACCCGATGTCAGCCAGCGGCTCATCTACATCGAAAGGGGTAGCGCCATAACTCAAAGGCTACGGCGAAACCGCGGACGACTATGCGATGATCTGCTCCTGGGTTCGGCTCGACGAGAACGCAAGACGCTCTCCGAGAGCCGGAGACTCTTGGGGAGACTGGGGTGCTGTCTTTTTCGCCAATCGTTCATTCGTTCCGTAAAGCTGCTGGAATGCCTTCACTTGATATAGAGGCGGCGGCTACTGAGGACTGGACCATTGCTCCGGCAACGAAACGGTTCATCCGCCCTGCGAAATTCCTTCCGCACCACCTCGACAGGATCAAGGGCACAGAGTTCGGCTCCGTTCCAGAGATACTGAAAGGCTTTCGCGGGAATTACGAGACGACGCAGGAAGCGACGGTCGGCTACAGGTTGAAGAATGTCGACCTGATCGACGGTGTACTTTACGGCGAGAAGTCATCGCGTAGCCTGAAGCCCCGGCGGCGCAGGCTGCCGATCTACTTTCGCCCACAGGCGTCAGCGAAAGGTGCCTTATTTGAAAGCTGGGTCGGTAATCGATGGTTCGGCAACTGGCTCGCGGACGACTGCCTGACCTATTCCCTGGCCGATGAGTACGGGACCCCCATCACCACGCGACCGATCACCCGTGGCCACGAGCCTCAATATGCCCGCAAGCTAGAACTGAAACCGGTCTATGTTCGAGATGTCCATTTCGAAGAACTGATCGTTTTCAGGGACAGGGGGCACAATCCCAGCAAGAAAAAACGGGCTGATGCTGTTCGCGAGAAGCTGATCGCTTCCAGCCCGACCGCTCCCAGGCATCCTGGCGTATTCATCCTGAGAGGGACGAGGGGGGATCATAGGGTTCTGTCGAACGAGACGCAGATCGCCGACCGCTTTGCTTGCCAATACGGCTTTCGGATGATCGATCCGTTGGCCTGTTCGGTCGATGACATCGTTCAAGCCTGTGCTGGGGCGCGCATTGTTGCCGGTGTCGAAGGGAGCCATCTTGTTCATGGTATTTCGGTCATGCCTCAGGACGCGACCTTGTTCGTCTTGCAACCCGCCGATCGGGTGGTTTCCTTCCTCAAGGTTCTCACGGATCGGCAGGGTCAAACCTATGCCTTTGTCATAGGCGAAGGAACCAGCGACAATTTCCAGGTCGCCTGGGTGGACATCGAGCGAACCCTAGACATGGTGTTTTCATGAAGACTCGACTTCGCTTCCTCAATCCCCAGGCGACGAGAGTGCGACCGCACGAGGACGTCGGTGGGCATGCCGTCCAGGCTTCCTTCTGGGCCTGTGTCCGCGGGGACTACCGTCGGCATGGGAGCAGGGTTTTCAATGCGGGCTTCATGGCCCTATTCATCTACCGCTTCGGGCGGTGGGCTGACGAGCGGCGGATGCCCTTATCCAGAATTGCCACGCGACGGGCTTATGGCCTGATCCACGTCATCATCTCGACCCTGCACCGCGTCTGGATACCGTCCGAGGCCACGCTGGGAGAGGGTTTCCACATTATCCATGTGGAAGGCTCGATCTCCATCCATCCGGCCGTCGTGATCGGGAAACGGTGCGGCATCATGCACAACGTTACCATCGGCACGAACATGACCGCCGGAGCGCCAAAGATCGGTGACGACGTCTTCATCGGGGTGAATTCCTGCATCCTGGGCGACATCCGCATCGGCGACCGGGTCCGCATCGGGGCGAATACGGCAGTGACGACGGATGTACCGTCGGACTCAATCGTCGTCGGCTCCCCGGCAAAGATCTATCCGCGTCTCGGGCCGTTTCTCCGGGAGCGAAGTCTTGATGATGCTTGAGCCAAAGCCAAGGGCACTTCTGGAGCGAGACGATGAACGCGCAGACCACCAATTTCTATCAGCTACTCGCTGACAACCTTGGCCTGAGACCCGGCAAGCCAGCCATTATCGATGGGCCTCGAGTCACAAGCTACGCGTCGCTTTCGAACCAAGTCGATCGCCTTGCGGGTTACCTTCAGGACCGGAGTATTCGGCCGGGAGACCGCGTCCTGGTGCATCTTCGGAAAAGCATCTCCGAAGTTGCTGCCATGTTCGCGGTTGCAAAAATCGGCGGCGTGATCGTCAATGTGAGCACGCAATGGACCGTCGATCAGCTCGCCTATGTCGCTGAAGACTGCGGTGCAAGGCTGATGATCGTTGAGCCTCGCGCTGCAGAGGCGCTGGCCGCGCGCAAGCTGCCTTCGGGCGTGGAGAGTGTTCTGGTGAGAGGCAGCATCCCAGGCATTCCTCAGTTCGACCGCTGGGAAGACGTGCCTTCCCACCTCGACGGCGACGAAGTTTTCCGCCTGGAAACCGATCTTGCGATGATCATCTATACCTCGGGTTCCACCGGCATGCCGAAGGGTGTGATGCTGACCCATCGTAATATCGTTTCGGGTGCCCGTTCCGTCTCTCGATATCTTGGCTTACGGGAGGACGACCGCCTTCTGAGTGTTTTGCCTTACAGCTTCGATTATGGGCTGAACCAGTTGACGACGATGATGCTGATGGGTGGAACAATCGTGCATCAGGCGGTTCCCTTGGCGGCCGAGATTATCATGGCGATGCGCAAATACAGGGTCACAGGCTTGGCGGCCGTACCGCCCTTGTGGGGCCAGATCGTGCGGCAGTTGAGGGAAACCCGTGTCGATTTTCCAAGCCTGCGGCGTATCACAAATTCCGGCGGGAAGATCCCGCTTAACATCCTGCAGCAGTTGCCCCAAGTGTTTCCCGAAGCGGAAGTTTTCCTTATGTACGGTCTCACAGAGGCCTTTCGATCAACTTATCTTCCTCCCGAGAAGTTCGTTCGCAAGATGGGCTGCATCGGTCGCGCCATTCCTGGAAACGAAGTCTATGTGATCAAGCATGGAGAAGGGGTGGCTCGGGCCGGCGAACAGGGAGAACTTGTACATCGTGGCCCGCTGGTGAGCCTCGGCTATTGGGGAAAGCCGGACGCGACGGAGCAGAAGATCCGGCCATGCCCTGAGCTGTGGCATCTCATTGGTGATGAACCCGTCGTCTATAGCGGGGATATCGTCCGCATCGATGACGACGGCGATCTGTGGTTTGTCGGGCGCAACGACGCGCTTATCAAGACCAGCGGCTTTCGCGTAAGCCCCGATGAGGTCGAGGACCTTGTCTGCCGAAGCGGAGTCGTCGCCGAGGCGGTTGCTTTCGGCGTGGATGACGATGACCTCGGTCAGTCGATACATGTCGCGGTCACCGGTGTCGGGACGATCGATGAGGAGGCGCTCCTTCGGTACTGCCGGCAAACGATGCCGTCCTACATGGTCCCTCGGAAATTCCATGTCTGGCGAGAAACGATGCCACGCACCTCAAGCGGGAAGATTGCGCGGCCGGAGGTCGTTAGGGCTACGCGAGCTTGGATGCATCTTGGGGATGTTCCCCGTCAAACGGCTTCCAGAACAGAAACCGGCGAAACACGCGAGGCAACCGCATGATACTCACGCAAGGCAAATTGATGGACTATCTGCGGGATACGTTGAACCTCAACCAAGCAGACAGCGATAGCGAGCTCTTTTCTTCCGGTCTCCTGGATTCGGTGTCCATGGTGAACCTTCTCGCATTCATCGAGCAGTCGACAGGCATGGCTATCCGGGCGGAGGACGTGACGCTCGAGAATTTCGATACGCCATCCAGAATTTTGCGCTTCGCCGAAGCGTCCACCTGATGGAGATTCCGTCCTCCGTCGATATGTGGTTAGAAAGCGCCGCGGCGTCATTCGGCACGCCGTCCTACGTCTATTTTATGCCGCTTATCGAGAACCGCGTGTCTCAGTTGAGGCGCGCCTTCGGACGGCGCTTTGCCTTGAGCTTCGCTGCAAAGTCCAATCCCAATCCCGCAATCCTGGCCTTCATGAAGGACCACGTCGAATACCTCGACGTATCCTCGATCGGGGAGTTGCGAAGCGCCGTCTCGGCGGGCTGGCAGCCGTTACGGATCAGCTTCACCGGACCGGGTAAGCGCGATGCCGAAATTCGCGAAGCAGTCGAGGTCGGGATAGGAGAGCTCATCCTCGAGTCCGTCCGAGAGGCGGTCCTGGCGGATAAATTCGCAGCGGAACTTGGGCGAGTGCAGCGCGTCCTCATCCGAGTAGCTCCTACGAGTGTGCCCAAAGGTTTCGGAGATCAGATGGCCGGCCGCCCTTCGGCCTTCGGCATCGATTGGGAAGATAGCCCTCGGGACATACGGGTGATCGCGGCTCTCAAGAACCTTCACGTCGTCGGGATTCATATCTATTCCGGTACGCAGTGCCTGAAGCCGGATGCGCTCTGTGAAAACTACCGCGGCTTCCTGACTATCTTCAGGGAGATCTATGCCGGCACGCTTCCGAAGCCGGAGAAGCTCGTCTTGGGTTCCGGACTTGGTATTCCCTATCACGATCAGGATGTTCCGCTGGATCTGGAAGCCGTTGCCTCCGGTATTTCCGCAGAAATCGACAGCTTCTGCTCACTTCCACAATTCGCCGGCACTCAGCTTGTACTTGAACTCGGACGATATCTCGTGGGAGAAGCCGGTTACTTTTTGACGAAGATCGTTTCCATCAAGACATCACGGGGCACGAAGATCGGCATCTGCGATGGTGGCATGAACAATCATCTGCCGGCGTCAGGCCACTTCGGTATGGTGATGCACCGCAACTACCGGATGCATAAGGTGAGCGCGGGAGCACGTCCTGGTGATGTCGAGACGGTGAACCTGGTCGGCCCCCTCTGCACATCTATCGACAAGCTCGCAGTCGGCGTCGCGCTCCCGAGCCTTGAGGAGGGGGATGTCATCGCGATAAACAACAGCGGTGCCTATGGGCTCACCGCCAGTCCTATTCACTTCATCAGCCACGCGCCGCCAAGGGAAATTCTGGTGGAGGCATCTGGCATCCGGGACGTTACCTTCATCAGTGACCTGCCGGTGACGGCGCGCCCGGCAGATCAATAGACCTTGCCGAAATCGCAGATCTGAAGCGCAGTGCGGAAGACGATCTTCAAATCCAGCCAAAACGACCAGTTGTTGATGTACCAGAGGTCATGGAAGATGCGCTGCTCCATCTTCTCGATGTCTGGCGTCTCTCCACGGCAGTTGTTGATCTGTGCCCAACCCGTCAAACCCGGCTTCACATGCCTGCGGTAGGCATATTTGACGATCTGGGCGTCGTAGAGCTCGTCATGGGCCAGCGCGTGCGGCCGTGGTCCCACTGTCGACATGTCGCCCCGCAGGACGTTCCAGAACTGCGGCAGCTCGTCTATGCTCGCGGCTCGGATAATTGCGCCCACACGTGTGACCCGCCGATCATTCCGTGTCGCCTGGCGGATGTCGTCTCCATCTTCCATGACGCTCATGCTTCGAAATTTAAGGATGCGGAAGCTGCGCCCACCATAACCCCTTCGAGTCTGCTTGAAGAGGATTGGTCCGGGAGAGTCGAGTTTGATAGCGACAGCAACGACCAGAAGCAGCGGAAAAAGAGACAGGAGCGCCGCAAGGGAGAACGCGATGTCGAAGGCCCGTTTAATGCCGCGCTCATAGGCGTTGAGCGGTGGGCGCTGTGTCTGAAATGCCGTCATGCCGCCAATCTTGCCGCTTGGTGTATTTGTGAGCCTGCCGAGGACGCCGTCGAAGATGACGTTGACCGGAAGCGCCGAGCGTCTCAGTTCTGCAAGATGAAGTTCCAGGTTGGCCACGTTGGCGCCTTGCCAGATGATGAATACCTCATCAAACCGCTCCGCCTGGCTTTGCCTCAAGCGCTCCATGGCGCTCGGTGGAAGCGACCCATCCTCTGAAAGGCGGATGGTCTGCGCCAACGTCATCCCGCTTGCGGCGGCCAAGTGTCGCCATTGCTCAATGGAGAAGTCCTGACCGCACAAGAGCAGGACCCGCTTCCTCTTGAAGGATGCGGATGCTGCAGCCGACGGGAGGTACCAATTCCAGAAAACGCGGAGGGCAACGAGACTGCAGACGGAAAGAGCGGCCGTCATTAAGGTGCCGCCGCGAGAATAGGCGTCCCCAATCTTCAGGAAGAATATTACGGTCAGCAAGAACGCGAGCGTGCTGGCAATGAGGACGCAGGTAAGACGTATCTGCTGCCGAATAAGCTGGATGTTCTCCGGCTTGTATGCCTGAACGCTGTGCATACCGAGAACGAAGATCGTTGACAGAACGAGCCCGATGCCAAGCACGGGGGACGGATCGGCGGCAGAGCGAAAGGCAAGGTATTCGTAGCCGCTGTAGCCGGCCAGGCTGGCCAGCAGCAGAGCTATAAAATCCATGCAGGCTGCGACATAGGCAATGCTGCGGTATTCGAGACCGCGCGTTCGCCCGATGTCCTCATAACTGATTGAATGGTCTTCAATTTCCGTCTGGATTGGTGTTATCATGACGACGACCCTTGCCCATCAGGAAGAGTAATATTGCGGGCATCCGGCAGCAACGTTGTCGTCGTACGTCTTATGGCTGGAGTAGGTTCGCATCCTCGAACCTAGTTCGAAAGATAGATAGCAAAATTTAACGGTTCGCTGAACTTAAGGGTGAGGCAGGCTAATTGATCTGCCTATTGCGGCCATGCAGTATCGTCACGCGACCGTGAAGAATCGGTGATGCCGATCTGGACGGAGCGCATTCGTCCCTCAGTCTCATGGTGATGTTATGGAGTTCGAGTCTGACGTCGCCATCATCGGCGCCGGTATGGGTGGAGCAGCGGTTGGCTACATGCTGGCCAAGGCGGGCTACCGCACCATTTTCCTGGAAAAAGGGCTTGCCGAGTTCGTCGAAAGCGAACCGGACGATCCAGACAGCCACGATCAGAGCCAAAGGCTGAGAAACGGGCGCTGGCCCGAGCAGATCTGCGGAAAGGTCAACGCTAAATTGGTTCGGTTCTTTCCAGCGCTCGGCTGCGGTGCCGGTGGGTCTACGCTCCTTTATGCAGCTGCTTTGGAGCGGCTTTCACCGCAGGATTTTCAGGCTGTCGATAAGGACGGCAGCGCGGCTTGGCCAATCAGCTACAATCAGCTGGAGCCTTTTTACCAGATGGCGGAGCGCCTGCTGCACGTCAGCGGCACCCAGGATCCGCTGCAGCCGGATGCGGAGGTAAACGACCCTCCGGAAATGACCGAATGCGACCGTCACTTCTTCAGCTCCACTCGGTCCAACGGCATGCACCCATACCGGGTGCACACCGCCTGCAAGTACATCAAGGGCTGCGGGCCATGCGGCGGGTCCATCTGCCACAAGTCCTGCAAGCAGGACGCACGCAGAGCGTTCATCGAACCGGCGCTGGCGACAGGTCGGGTAACGCTTGTCGATCAGTGCGTTGTTGAGCGACTGAATGCGGACCGTAACGGGATCAAGGAACTGCATTGCACGAGGAATGGCGAAGCGATCAAGGTCACTGCCAAATTATATGTTCTGGCTGCGGGCGCGCTCTCCACTCCGCTCCTTCTTTTGAAGTCAAGGAACGATCACTGGCCGAACGGTCTGGCGAATTCCTCGGATCTCGTCGGTCGCAATCTCATGTTCCACGCCTCGGACTTCTTCGCCGTTTGGCCCCGTGGCCGCACCCGCGTCTCCTCGCCTGGGAAGTCGATCGCGTTTCGCGACTTCTACGTGCATCGCGGCGTGAAGCTTGGCGTCATACAATCGACCGGTCTGGCTGCGACTGCGGGCAATGCGCTGCACTTTCTGAAGTCGCTTATCGATCGAAAAGGGATCAACTGGTTGAAGCCATTCAAGCCGCTGATGCGCGTTCCGGCGGGCATCGGGGTGTTCCTCTATGGCAAAGCAACCATCTTTGCATCGATCATCGAGGATCGCCCCTATCCGGACAACAGGGTGAAACCCCACCCGGATGAGCCGGATACGATCTACTTCGAGTATACGATCCACGACGAGCTTCGCGAAAGGGTTCAGCGGTTTCGTGATCTCTACCGCTCGGCCTTCAAGCGCCACCGAATGATGCTGCTCGGGTCCGATATCAGTCTCAATTATGGACACGCCTGCGGAACCTGCCGTTTTGGTTACGATCGATCAACCGCGGTGTTGGACAGCAACAACCGCGCCCATGACGTTCCCAACCTTTACGTCGTCGACGGGTCATTCTTCCCGACGAGCGGTGGTGCGAACCCGAGCCTCACCATTGCAGCCAATGCTCTGAGGGTCGGTGCCTATATGGCGACTGAGCTAAACGCACTCTCTCAACTTGCGTGAGATGCAGCTATCAGACGTCTGCCGGTCCAGCGCGATCGGTCCTTATCCAGACCGATCCGCCAGGGCGCAGAACCCGAAGAGGGACACGCGCGACTTTCCATGCAGCGTATGCCGGAATTTCGCGGAGAGATCTTACCGGGAGAATCTGGCGTCCATGCTGGTACCACGCTGCCGTGACGGAACCGAAAAACAGGACGGCGGCGAAAACGGCAATCGCGTGCGGGATCAGATTTCCGCCCAAACTTGCTATCAGTCCCGTCGCGGCAAGGACAGCGACAAGCATGGCAGCAAGAAGAGAAAGCGGTGGCACCAATGCATCCACGAGCAAGGCGAGATACTCCCTGTTCTGAAACGTCTTGGGCTTGAGCAGGGCTCGCAGTAGCGACGACGTCATCCCGGCGCGCCCGTCATCCCATCGAGACGCCTGAACCTTCAACGCCTTCTGTGAGTACGGGAAAGTGCTCCGTACGACAGCCGCATCGCAAAACTGGGGAGCATAACCCGCCTCTGCGAGATCAAGTCCGAGCTTCATGTCTTCAACGAGGTGCCCGGTGGCCAGATCCATGTCTTGAAGCAACGGCCAAGGAAAGGCCATGCCGGATCCGGTCAGCTGGACGGGAAACCCAAGCTTTGTCAGCCCCAGGCACCGGATCCGGTTCTTCAACAGGAAAGCAAATTCGGAAACTGCCAGCCCCGCGCCGGTATTCGGCGGCGCGACCATGAGATAACGCGACTGCACCGGCCTTTGCCAAGTTTCCGTCATACGGGCGAGCGTGTCGATCGCGCCTGCTTCGAGCACGCAGTCGGCGTCGACAACCACAACGATTTCCCGTGGATCAGCCGCGAGATATCGAACGCCGGCATCAATCGCGTATCCCTTGCCCCGAAGCATCTGGTTACGACGTTGCACCACCTCTGCCCCGGCCTCTCTCGCCAGCAGAGCGGTATCATCGCTGCAGTTGTCGGCCACGACGACAAGCCGATCGCCGCTCTGCAGCTGGCTCAGGATGTTTCGGATGGTGGCAGTGATTTGCATCTCTTCGTTGTGAGCGGGAACTAGGACGGCGATTGCCGGTCGCTGAGCGTCGAAATCTGGATCTTTTCTGGTGCCGAAACTCCCGGCGAAACACTCGGCCGCCAAGACGATCACGGGGAGCAATAGAGGAATCGCGAGGAACAACGCGACGGAATCCAGCAGAAACTGCACCATGATAATCGGCCTCCCGACATTGTCTTGCGAGCATCATAGCCGAAAGGCGAACGCGCCGAATCCACCTGCTCTACACCGTTCGACGGCTTGCTGGATCATCCCTTTTCCTAGAGCAGGAAATGCGCGTTAAACCAACATCATCACTTATGATGCAACGCGCACGATTGAGCGGCAGGCCTGGATGCCTGTACCATTAAGGCAGCGTAATCAATTGTTTAACGGAACAGGCGTGCCAACCGGATAGTATTCGGGTGGTGCCGTAGGTATGGGGGCAGTGGCTATGGCAATCATCGAAACGTCAGCGGTTCGGTCGGATCATGTCGGCGGGCCAAGTCAGCGCAAATACTTCCTCGGATCTCCCTTCGATCCCGTCCCGGCGGAAAGGGTCCTGGGTCTCCTCGCGAACCCGGCAGCCGCCGCGATGGGGTTCCGCTACATTGTGACGCCCAATGTGGATCATGTCGTGAGGATGGGCCGAAACATTGACATCAAGCGGTTCTATCGCCAGGCTTGGTTTTCCGTTTGTGACAGCCGTCCGATTGCCATGCTGGCGAGACTGGTATTCTTGAAGCTGCCTGTCGTCACGGGCTCCGACCTTACCGTGAGCCTGTTCAAATCGGTGATCCGAGACGGTGACCTCATTACGCTCATCGCGTCCCAGGAGGCTGTCGTTCACGATCTACGGGAGCGTTACCCGAATGTGCGGTTCCGGGCCTATCTTCCGCCACAAGGTATCTGGGACAATCCGGAAGCCATGCAAGCCTGTATTGATTTCGCGGCGCGTGCTGAGGCTCGCTTCGTCTTCATCGCCGTCGGCTCCCCTCAGTCGGAGAAAATCGCGTACGAGTTGTCGCGCCACCCGGATGCGCGCGGCATCGGTCTCTGCATTGGGGCATCCTTAGAGTTTCTCGTCGGTGTGAAGAAGCGTGCTCCGTTGTGGATGCAGCGTGCCGGACTTGAGTGGGTGCACCGGATGGCGAGCGACCCGCGCAGGCTTTGGCGGCGCTACGCATACGCTGTTCTACCGCTGGCCAGCCTTTTTCTTGAAGAGCTCGCCAGCCGTCCGAAACCAAAGTCGCCGTGAGTACTTACTTTCCGATCGTCATGCTCGAGACGATATAGCCTTCGCGGAAGGCCAGACGACCGTCAAGGCGGTCGCGGAGCCTGAATGGCGGAATATCCGTCTCGAAAATCGAGTAGAATCGTTCTTCGGCAAGATCGAATTCGACGCGGATGGCGTGGAAGCCGAAGAAGGTGTGGCTCATGGAATACTGGCACTTATACGTACATTCCTTGGCGCTGAAGAAGGCCGTCAGCAAAAGCCCTCGCTGATCTGCCGGCTGCGTTTCGAGCCACAGGCGTTCAGCCGGGCTGCAAATCTCCTCGCTCAGATAAACGTCAAGCGGCGTGGCCTCCTCCACATCGATTCCAAGCGCGAAGATGCCATCGGAATGCCGACCGACGACAGCCGCGCAGCGGGTCTTGGAGTGGCTGATACTGCCCGCCATGCCTTGCGGCCAGACCGGTGCGCGATCTGCGCCCACCGGGATCGGCTGGCTCGCGATACCCAGGCTGCTCATGGCCCGGCGCGCGCAGGTGCGACCGGCAACGAATTCTCTTTGCCGGCGCTTCATGGCGCGCGACATCGCGGCCTGCTCTTCGGGGAAAAGCGGGGCGACCCGAGCGGCCAGGGCCGTCTCCGCGACGGATGCGGCGCCGTTGAACATGCCGTGGAAGAGCCCGATCAAACCTCCGTCTCCAGGCGGAGCGTCGGACGCCGTTCGATTGCGCTCCGTCGAAGCGCGGCCCGTTCCGCGGCGCGCGTCAGCTGGATATCGGTCTTGCCTCTATCGGAGACGTGATCGGCAAGCGACGCCACCGTCGGGAAGCGGAACAGGTCGGTGATCGTCAGGTCAGGAGAGAGCTTCGCCTTCAATTCGCGATGAAGCTGCACTGCCAGCAGCGAATGCCCGCCGAGTGCGAAGAAGTTGTCGAAGATGCCGACCTTCTCAAGCCCGAGCGCGCTGGCAAACAACGTGCTGATCTCGCGCTGCAGGTTATTGGAGGGCTCGATGAAACTGACGATCGGGGTCGGATTCTTCTCCGATGGCGCCGGTAGCCGGTTGCGATCCACCTTGGCATTCGGCGTCAGTGGAAAAGCGTCCATCGTGACGAAATGCGATGGAACCATAACATCGGGGAGCGTTTCCAGGATGTGGCGCCGCAAGTCTTTGTCGCTGATTGGCGCACCGTCCGTCCTGAGGTAGGCGACCAGGCTCAAATTTCCGGGGCCGTCTTTGCGAGGCACGACGACCGTCTCGCGCACGCCCGCAAAAGCGCTGATGCGTGCTTCGATCTCGCCGAGCTCGATCCGGTGGCCGCGGATCTTGATCTGGTGGTCCGTCCGTCCCAGGAAATGGAGAACGCCCTCTTCATCGAAGCGCGCCAGGTCGCCGGTTCGATACATTCGACCAGCCTCGAACGGGTTCGCGACAAAGCGTTCTCTTGTGAGTTGTTCGCGATCGAAGTAACCGCGCGCGACGCCATCCCCGCCAATGAAGAGTTCGCCGATATTGCCTGGGGGCACCGGCCGCAAGCCTGCGTCCAGGACGTACATCTGGGTATTGGCGATAGGGCGGCCGATCGGTACGACAGGCTTCGGGGTATTGGCGGTGAACGTCGACGACCAGATGGTCGTTTCCGTCGGCCCATACATGTTCTCGATCGCGGCATCAGTTGCACCGCGCAGCGCAGCCAGAAGCGAACCCTGAAGCGCTTCACCGCCGAGGAAGAGATGCCTGATCTGACCCAACGCGGCACGATCGGCATCCGACATCATGAACATGTGCGCCATGGAGGGCGTGCATTGCAGGTGCGTGACCTTATGCTTGTGGACCTCGTCGGCGAAGCTTCGGGCCGGCTCGTCGGGTGCGGAGCTCTTGCTCGCGGCCACGACCTCCGCCAGAAACGGCAGGCGCGCCATCACCACATCATCAGCCAGGCCGAAATCGATAAGGCAGGCAATCTCGTCAACCCCCGCAGCCTTCACCTCTTCGAGCCGCTCGAGCGCGTCTTCAACGGTTCCGAAGAGACCGCTGTCCTCAAAATAGCGAAGAAACGCAAATTCGAGGATAGCTTCCAGCTCCTCGGCATCCAGTGACTGGAGGTCGATCTCCATCGGGTTCGAGACACCGTGTGGCTTCTTGAAGGCAGGGAAGGCCCATGCATACTGCTTGATAAGAGCAGCCGCGCTGCGGAGGTATTCCTTCATGGGCGCACGCGCCAAGTCCCGGACCGCATCGCGATTTTCGCCCAGCAGCGTGTGGAGCATCAAGGTGACCTTGTAGTCCTCGGGGTCGCGGCCTGTCTCCTTCAGCGTCTCCCGGTAGACGCGGATCTTCTCGCTCAGTTCAGCTATTGATTGGCCCAGCAGATGGGTGAGCACGTTGGCGCCATGCCGTGCGGCCTCACGATAGCTCTCCGGATTGCCTGCGGTGGTCAACCAGACCGGAAGTTCGCTCTGGACGGGCCGCGGCTGTGTTACCACGGGGACGGTGCCGGCACCCAAGTCGAATTCGACGCTTTCGCCACGCCAGAGGCTGCGAACAACCTCAATGTCACGCATGAGGCTTGCCTTGTTCCTGGGCGGGGCATTTTCTGGGCGAAGCACAAAGTCCTCAGGCATCCAGCCGGACGCGAAAGCGAGGGCAACCCTGCCGTTGCTCAGGTTGTCGATGACGGCCCATTCCTCCGCAACGCGTGCGGGATGGTGAAGCGGCAGGACGCAACTGCCGGCGCGGATCGAAAGGTTTGACGTGACTGCGGCGACGGCAGCTCCGGTGACGGCAGGATTGGGATAAGGACCACCGAAAGCGTGGAAATGACGCTCCGGCGTCCATAGCGCGTCGAAGCCGTTTGCGTCGGCAAACTTCGCCCCCTCAAGCAACAACCGGTACTTTTCCGGTCCAGCCGCACCGTCATTGCCCCAGTAAAACAGCCCGAAACCAAGATCAGTCGGTCTCGCACCGCGTTTGCCGGCAGTCTTCGCTTCCAGAACTTCGGAGGCGTGGATGACGACCTTGAAGCCGCGGGCCAAGGTCCAGAAGAGTTCAAGGACGGAGATGTCGAAGGACAGGCTTGTGACCGCCAGCCATACGTTTTGCGTATCTTCCATCTTTCCGACACGTTCGTCCATCCCGACGAAGAAATTGACGACGTTGCGATGTTCGATCATCACCCCCTTGGGCAGGCCGGTGGAGCCGGACGTGTAGATGACATAGGCGAGGTTCTTCGGCTTGACATTTCCGGCAAGCCGGCCGGTACCCTTCGGATTCCGCAGGATGTCGTTGACGCAGAGAAAGCGGACATCTGAAAGAAGGGACGAGGTTCTTAGGCCTCCTGCTGTAAGCACGAGCTTTGCGCGGCTATCCTTGATCATAAAAGCGAGCCGGTCGGCAGGAAAACTCGGATCAAGAGGAATATAGGCGCCGCCCGCCTTCATGATTGCCAGAGCGCCCACGACGAGCTCGAGCGAGCGCGGAAGATAAAGACCGACAGTCACATCCGGGCCGACGCCTTCCGCAACCAGCGCCTTAGCCAGGCAGTTCGCCTGTTCGTCGAGCTGACGATAAGTCAGGCTGCGACCACGAAACGCAACTGCCTCCGCATCGGGTGTGCGATCGACCTGTGCCTCGATCAGCGTGTGGATGCAGGTCGTCTTGTCGTAGCTCCGGCCGGTGTCGTTCCATCCGTATAGAACCGTGTTCTCGTCTGCCGCGGACATGAGAGGAAGGTCCTCAAGCACGTTGCAGGTCGTTGCGAATGCAGATGCAAGGACGTTGAAGGCCGAGGCCAGGCTTCGCGCCTGCGCCTCATCGATGCGTTTCCGGTCAAACATGAGATCTGAGCCGTTTTCGCCGAATGCAAATGTCAATGCGCAGCCTTCGATCATATCCTTGCTCACCTCATTCCGCATTTCGCGGATGCCGACTGCCAGCGGCGACTTCTGGAGGCCAGGGATACGATCGACAAGATCGCTGCAGTAGGCTTGGCACGTGCGAAGCCGCACCATGGTTTGATTGACGTGAGCCACAAGCTCGTCGGCATTCTGCAGCGTGCCCAGGTCCATCCGCAGCGGAAGAGCTTCGGCGAAATAGCCCGGATGACGTTGGCAAAGATCGTCCAGCGCGTCGTCCGCATAAGCAATGTCGAACGAGCGCTGGCCAGTCTGGCGGAGCAGGAGCGCGGCGACAAGAGCGGCGCGATCTTGTTTGGCAATGTGATCCGGGATGTTCAGCGGTATGGCACGAACATCGGGTCGTTGTTCGGATGCCAATTCTCCAATGGGTAGTTGAACGTCGATGCGCCCTTCTAACGCTCGTCGAAAGACACCTTCATGCCGTGCACAACGAGCGACTGCATCGTCGAGAGCAGGCGTCTCGCTCTGATCGAGAAGCGGAAGGCGATCACCCGGATATACGACTGAGGAAAGCTTGGTCTGGATCGATGCGTTCTTCTGCTCGGCATCGAGGAGTACGGGCTTGTCTGCCGTTCCGACCGTCACGCCATGAGCGCCGACCGACAACACCAGCCCCGGCTCGGCCTCCATCTCGGCATCGAGGATCCGGAAATGAGAGATCGTGTAGACGCTGGAGCCGAAGCGAAGCTTGGGCTTGGCGAGAGGGTTTTCATAAGCATCGCCGAAATCAAGCCCACGAACCAGTTGCGACAGTTCCTTGGCCGGCTTGGCGAAATCGAGCGTTGCGGCGGCAGTCGGGCGTTTCTGCTTTTCGTAATAGGCACGGGTGGAGAAATCCTGCCGGCGCGGCTTCAGGTCATCATGCTCGATGTGATCCAGAAGCGTTGCGAAGGTTGATATCCCTGCATCCAGGCACTTGGTGTTCAGCGTCAGCGCCGTTTCGTCATCGTTGATCGCGAGAAGGGTTTGGGCATAGATGTCCCCCTCATCGATGCCCTGGGTGATGGCATGCCAGGTGACACCATGATCTTTGTGCCCTTCGATGATTGCCCAGGCGGGTGTGTTCAGGCCGGCCATCTGCGGCAACGGACCATCATGAAAATTGGCGGCACCTAGTCGGGCGTTTCTCCAAACCGCCTCCGGCAGCAGACGCAGGTTTGCAATGCTGAAGAGCCAGTCATACGTTAAATTCGACAAGGCGTGCGCATAATCATCGTCTGCGTTTAGGACGGAAATGCCGCTCTCGGACGACCATTTCTGCACTTGTGGGTTCGAGGTCACGACAGCAACAATCTGAAAGCCGCGCGCTGCCAAGACATCGGCGCACTGGATAAGCAGCGTTCCACCGCCAACAAGAACGCAGTTGATCGTACCCATTGAACATCCCCCGTATGGATTCGAACTCCTTCGATAGAACCGGCGCGTGGGAGGATTTTCAACATATGCAGCCCCATCCAACTGGATGAACGCCCGTACGCCTGAAAAAGGAGGTGGGATGACCTCTCCACCCTATGGATGACCGCCACTTCCAACAGACGAGTTGCGAGCGCGCTTCAGGCCGCAGCACACTGAAAGCTGCGGGCCGTGCTCGCGACCATTCAGGGGGACATGAGACCGAACACGGGACGTTGAACGACCCTGTGGGCGGTGTTTAGCGGAAGGCGATGCCGATGCTCGAAGGGGCAAACCAAATATGCGCCAGCGATGTTGCAATCGTCGGCATGGCACTTCGTGTGCCCGGGGCGCGAAACGTCAGGGAGTTCTGGAAAAACCTTTGCGACGGCGTGGAATCGATCCGCACGTTCTCTGTTGAGGAGTTGCTGGCTGCCGGGGAGGAGCCGGAACGCATTCATCACCCCAACTATGTTCCGCGCGGTGCAGATCTTCCGGACATGGAAATGTTCGATGCGGAGTTCTTCGGCCTCAATCCCAGGGAGGCGGCGATTATGGACCCCCAGCATCGTCAATTCCTGGAATGCGCCTGGGAAGCCATGGAGGATGCGGGCAGATCGGCGCCACCCGATAGCGAAACGTGGCCCGTGGGGGTTTTCGCCGGCTGCGGGATGGGGAGCTATTTCTACTTTAACGTGTGCAGTAACCGGAATCTGGTCGATCAGGTTGGTATGTTCCTGCTTCGGCACACGGGCAATGACAAGGATTTCCTCTCTACCCGCGCCTCGTTTACATTCGATCTGCGAGGTCCGAGCGTCAACGTCCAGTCCGCATGTTCCACCTCATTGGTCGCCGTCCATTATGCATGTCAGAGTCTAATTTCCGGCGAATGCGACATGGCACTCGCTGGCGGTGTCACGATCGAGTTTCCTCATCGTCGCGGCTACCTTTTCCAGGAAGGCGAGATCCTTTCGCCCGACGGTCATTGCCGGGCCTTCGACCACCGCTCGGCAGGTACGGTGTTCGGCAGCGGCGTCGGAGTCGTCGCGCTTCGCCGATTGTCGGACGCGTTGCGGGACGGCGACGTGATTCATGCCGTCATCAAGGGAACGGCCGTCAACAACGACGGAAGCAGCAAAGCCGGATATCTTGCACCAAGTGTCAGCGGACAGGCGGCAGCGATTCTGGAAGCGCAGGGACTAGCGGGCGTTGAAGCGGCTTCGATCCAATATGTCGAATGCCACGGAACAGGAACACCCATCGGCGATCCGATAGAAATCGAAGCCCTGACATCCGCTTTCCGGCAGGGCACCGCCCGCACGGGCTTCTGCCATGTCGGCTCTGTGAAGTCGAATATCGGCCATCTGGACACGGCCGCCGGCGTCGTGGGCTTGATCAAGGCCGCCCTAGCAGTTCGTGAAGGGCGCATACCGCCGACTTTGGGCTTTGAGAAGCCGAACCCCGCGATCAACTTCGAGGCCAGTCCCTTCAAGGTGAACAACAAGCTGATGAGGTGGCCAGAGGTTGCTGGCCCACGACGCGCTGCAGTGAACTCACTCGGCGTCGGAGGAACCAATGCCCACGTCGTCATAGAGCAAGCACCGTCTCGTTACATGCCGGAGCGCGACGGCCTCGAAGCTCAAACGCATGATGATCCCATGCTTCTTTTCCTGTCCGGCAAGCAGCGCAAAGTTCTCGATATGGCGGCCGGCCGCTTGGCGGAAGCGATCGACCAACGTCCGACGCTGGCGCTCGGGGACATAGGCTTTACGTTGCTGCGCGGCCGAAAGCATCTGGAGCACCGATTAGTCATGGCTGTTCGGGGAAGGGAGGATGCCATCGCGGCCCTCTCGGATTCGTCTCGACGTGGTCTCGTCCAGCAACCGGTAGAGAACGTCTCCGGTGCCGTCTTCCTGTTTCCCGGCGGCGGTTCGCAGTATATCGGGATGGCCCGGTGTCTCTACGAGGAGGACCATGAGTTTCGTTCGACCGTCGAGGAGGGGCTTTCATACCTTCCAGATGATGGTGCGCGTGATGTTCGAAGGGCATGGTTTGCCGAGCGCACAGCCGCCAGCAAGGAAGCGTTCCTGAGCCCGTCTCTTCAGCTTCCTGCGATCCTTATAGCTGAGATCGCAGTAGCGCGAATGTGGAAGAGCTGGGGTGTTGTCCCGAAGGCACTGATCGGCCACTCGATGGGGGAAAATGCCGCCGCCTGCTTTGCGGGCGTCATGAGCTTCAAGGATGGGGTCAATCTCGTTCACCTGCGCGGCCGCCTGTTCGAACGCGTGCCCCTCAGCGGCATGCTGAGCATTCAGCTTGACCCGAGGGCGCTGTCGAACCTTCTTCCATCCTGCCTGGATATCGCTTCCGTCAACGCGCCATCGCTGTGCGTGGTTTCCGGCCTCGATGAAGATCTGCGGGCGTTTCAAAACCATCTTGCAGATGAGGGTGTAGAGGCCTCGCGTATCCCGATCAACATTGCCGCACATTCGAGGTTGCTTGATCCTATCCTCGGCGAGTTCGAGGAGTTTCTTCGTGGTATTTGTCTTCGCGCCCCCGCCATCCCGATCCTATCGAACCGTACGGGGTTGCCACTGGGCGACGAAGAGGCGACCGATCCGCTCTACTGGGTCGGTCACCTTCGTTCGCCGGTGCAGTTTTCAGATGGAATGGCGGCTCTTGCTGCAGATCGCGGCAATATCTACATCGAAGTCGGGCCGGGCCGCATGTTGTCTTCGCTTGCCAAAGCTCAAGGTTCCATTCCAGCAAATCAGGTCATAAACAGCCTGCCTCATCCCGACGAGGCGTGTGACGACCGGCTGCACTTCCTGGCCGCCGTTGGACGCGCCTGGGCTGCCGGTCTCGACGTGGATGTCGATCGCCTCTGGAAGGGGCGCTTGCCACGCCGTGTGGATTTGCCGACCTACCCGTTCCAACACAAACGTTTCTTCATCGATCCTGCCGCGGAGGACAAAACGGCCACCTCCGCTCCACTTCTCGTGAAGCAGCCGAATATCTCCCGCTGGGGTTATCAGCCGGCCTGGAAGCAGTCGCTCGCGGACCTTGAGCCCGGGGCGCAAAAAGAGCCGCGGACATGGCTGTTCTTTGTCGACAGCGCCGGGCTCGGCATGAAGCTGGTGGACCGCTTGCGCTCGCTGGGCCACCAGGTTGTTACGGTCTCGGTCGGTGACGCCTTCGTCCGCTGGGGCGCCCACGAATATACGTTGTGCCCGGAGCTGGGCCGCATTGGCTATGATGGCTTGCTTGCGGGACTGGCCGCAGACGAATGCATGCCTTCGCGGATAGTGCACATGTGGCTCCTGACGCAGCAGGAGACATTCCGGGCTGGATCGAATTTCTTCCACCGAAACCAGGAGTGCGGCTTCGACAGCCTGGTGTATCTGGCGCAGGCTTTGGGAGAGGCCGGTACCCGTAGCGAAACCCATGTCAGCGTGATCACCAACGGCATGCAACAGGTGAAAGATGAGCCGTTGCCCAATCCGGAGAAAGCGATGGTGCTCGGACCTGCGCTGGTCATGCCCAGGGAGCTTCCCGGCGTTTCAGTAGGCGTCATAGACATCGATCTGCCGCCTTCGCCCCGTTCGGGCGGATTGTCGGCTATTGCCAGCCTGGACCTGTTTCGGAAATCGCGCAGTGGTATCGAGTTCGGCGCTCTCGTCGAGCAGGTTTGGGAGGAATTGCAAGTCAAGCCCAAGTCCGAAGTGGTTGCTCTGCGGAAAGGGCGGCGCTGGACACAGATACACCAGCGGCTGGCGTTAGGCGAGGTTGAAGCCGTAAACAACAAGCTGAAACAGGGCGGCGTCTACCTCTTTTCCGGCGGATTAAGCGAGATCGCGCTTGCACTCGCAGGAGAGATCGCTCGCCGCTTCCAGGCTCGGATCGCGCTTGTAGGCCGGACGCAACTGCCGGCACGTGATGAATGGGATTTCTACCGGCGCACTCATGGAAACGATCGCGTTCGAAGAGCGATCACAGCCATCCGGAGGCTTGAAGCGGATGGAGCGAATGTTCTCTATCTCCAGGCGGACGTCACGAATCCGGAGCAGATGAGGCTCGCGATAGACGCGACGATTACGTGCTTCGGTGAGATCAATGGCGTCTTCCATGGTGCAGGCATCGTCGATGACGGTCTCATCCTGTCGAAGACGCGCGAGGCGATGGACCGGGTGCTGGCGCCTAAGGTATTAGGCACAGCCGTACTGGATGCCGTTCTAGATACCGTCACGCTCGATTTTCTTGTGCTGTTCTCATCGACAAGCACGGATGTCGTTCGCGCAGGGCAAGCGGATTATGTTGCCGCCAACGCCTATCTCAATGCCTATGCCCAAAGCCACTCCAACCGGGTGGACCGCACCACGATGGCGGTGCATTGGGGCGTCTGGGGACAAATCGGTCTGGCGGCGAGAGCGCTCGGGCACGTAGCAGATCACGATGATGCACACCTTCTGCCGGAGCCGGCGAAAGGCCCTTTCTTCCAACGGTGGGTGGAGGACGAGCACGGCCTGTCCTGGCTCGAAGCGGTCGTCAATCCGGATCGGGACTGGATACTCAACGAACACAGGCTTGTCTCAGGTCAGGCAGTCATGCCCGGTACAGGCTATATCGAGCTGATCGCACAGGCGGCTGCGGAATACGGTCTGCAATTCAAAGCAGACATCAGCGACCTGGTTTTCCTGAAGCCTCTCGCTGTCAAAGATGGCGAAGATCGGGTTCTGCGCCTGAGACTGCAGGCTGAAGAAGGTGGCTATCGTGTCACCATCGCAGCCGCAGCTCCCGGGGAAAGAGCCGATGTGTTCATCAAACACGTTGAGGCGCACTGGAAGCCAGTGCCGGCTCGCCGGGACCCGATCAATGATATCGAACTCGAGCGCCCCGATCCGGCGTTCAAACATTCGGTTGCCGCAGGAGGAACGCTGAAGTCGGCTCAGGAACGGCATGTGCGTTTTGGCCCGCGGTGGGCCGTGCTACGTTCCGTTGTGATCGGAGCCGACGTTGCACAGGCAGAACTCGTTCTCGATCAGGCCTTCTCCGAGGACCTGGATACGGGGGTCATACTGCATCCCGCGCTCCTCGATATTGCGACCGGCTTTGCCATGGAACTCGTGCCCGGCTACGATCCCGAAGCTGCGCTTTGGGCACCGGCGACTTACGGGCGGATCATCCTCCACAAGCACCTGCCCACCGAAATCGTGAGCTATGTTCGCCTCGCCGACAGTAGCGAACTCGGCGACGGTTATGCCGCATTCGATGTCGTCATTGCCGACCGGAAGGGGGGCCTCCTGTTTGAGGCGCAAAGGTTCGTCGTGCGCCGTCTGGACGACAACATGATCTTGGGAGCACCCGCTGATTACGATGCTGGCCCGTGGCCCCCCAGGAAAGCCGTTGTCGCATCTCCCGCTATGGCCAAACTTGGCGTGCAGGTTCGCAACGGCATCCTCCCGAGCGAGGGCTTTGAGGTCCTTATGAGAGCAATGGCTGCCGGCGTGTCTCAGCCAATCATCAGCTCGATGGACCTCGACCTGCTGAAAGACTGGGTTTCAGCCAATGCCGAGACCGTCGCATCTCCCAGCGGTGGGTTCGAGCGACCGGACCTGGATAGTGAATTCCTCGCGCCTCGCAATGCGGTTGAAGAAGTACTTGCCGGATACTGGCGGGAGCTCCTCGGCGTCGCGAAGATCGGCGTCCATGACAGCTTCTTCGACATCGGCGGTCACTCGTTGATCGCGGTTCGCCTTTTCCGCATGATCAAGAAGCAATACGGGCTCGATCTGCCGATCTCGACATTGTTCGAGGCACCGACGATCGCCCAATGTGCAGAGCACTTGATGGCAGAGCTGCCTGACGTTGCGGGCGTCGGCGAGCCTGGAACTGGTGTGGCCAAGCCTCCTACGGCGAAGCGACTTCATCTCGTCTTGATGAACTCGGGCGGCAACACGCAGGCAACGCCTCTTTTCATTTGCGCCGGCATGTTCGGCAATGTTCTCAATCTCCGCCACCTGGCGCTCACGGTGGGCGTCGACCGCCCTGTCTACGGGCTTCAGGCCCGTGGGCTCTATGGTGACCTGGAACCCCACCTCTCGTTCGAAGAGATGGCCGCGGACTGCATCAAAGAGTTGAAGACCGTACAGCCACACGGACCCTATGTCCTCGCGGGATATTCCGGCGGGGGAATAACAGCCTACGAAATTGCCAGGCAGTTGGAAGCGTCGGGCGACCAGGTCGGCCACATCGTGATGCTTGATACACCGCTTCCGCGGCAGCCAAAGCTCTCATACGAGGACAAGCTGCTGATCAAGCTTCAGGACATACGGCGCCACAAGGCCCGATATCTGCTGAAGTATCTCCGGGACAGGTCTCGCCATGAAGCAGGCAACAAGGCACGGGAAGATGCAGCAAAGAGCGGTGGCGCGACTGACAGGTTGAACAACGACAAGATCGAGTTTGCCTTCCGGCACGCTGCTCAGCGCTATCAGGTGCGGCCTTACGGCGGACCGGTGACGCTGTTCAAGCCGCAGGGCGAACCTTTCTACCGGTTACCGCGGGGGCGGAGCTTGAAGGAAAACCGGGATATCCTGCTCCCCGACAACGGGTGGAACGACCACGTGGTAAAGCTCAAAGTCCTTGAGGTGCCCGGTGACCATGACAGCATGGTACTCGATCCTTATGCCAGGGGGCTCGCCGAGAAAATCCGCGCGCTGGTCGCCGAAGCCCTGGCGCCATCTCATGGTCGAGATGAGCACGAAGCCATGCAGCTCGCCTGCGATGACCTGCTCTACCCGTCTCGCTCAACACTAGAGGCTGTCTGATGTTGGGGCATCGTCGCGCACCCTCGGCTCAAGGTATGCAGCTATGACCGATGCTGTTGCCGCCCATGAACATTTCGGCACGTCAGTCCCCAGAGAAGGTTGTGCCTCGGCGGAGTCGAAACCGGGCGAGGGTGGTCGGAAAGCGAGTTTCCGCAGCCTCATCATGCGGGCTGCCGGTTGGTCGATCGTCGGTTACATGGCCCTGCAGATCCTGCGCATTTCGAGCAGTCTCATTCTGACGCGGCTCCTGATGCCGGAAATGTTCGGCGTCATGGCCGTTGCGACCACCATACAAGTTTCCGTTGCCATGCTGTCCGATCTCGGACTGCGCCCGGCGGCCATCCAAAGCCGGATGGGCGATGACCCGACCTACCTCGATACGGCCTGGACGGTCCAGTTCATCCATGGTTGCCTGATCTGGCTCGTCTGCGTCCTGGCTGCACTGACGATCGATGCCGCGGCCGAAGGAGGGATCCTTCCGGCCAGCTCTGTCTACGCCGTTCCGGAGCTTCCCGGAATCCTAATGGCAACGTCTTTCAGCTGCGTGATCGCAGGACTTCAGTCGATGAAGGTCGTCAGCGCATATCGCCACCTCGACCTGAAGCGCCTGACCGCGATAGAGATTGCGGCTCAAGTGATCAGCCTGCTGGTGGCCATCGCGTTGGCCTGGTCGACCGGCTCGATATGGTCCTTCGTTATCTCGACATTGGTGGCTGCGCTGGTCACGACCGGCCTCAGCCATGCCTGGTTGCAAGGCCGGACAAACGTTTTCCGCTGGCATAAAGATGCCGTCGTCGATTTGATCCGCTTCGGCCGTTGGATCATTTTGTCCTCGATGCTGACCGTCGTCGCTGCCAGCGGCGACCGCTTCTTCCTCGCCGGTTGGGTCGGGCCATTTACGCTCGGGCTTTATGTCCTCGCGTTCAATCTAGTCGCAATGCTCGAGGGTGCCGGAGGACGATTGTTTTCGAGCGTTGCGATGCCGGCACTGAGCAAGGTCGCGCGCGACCAGCCTGAACGCCTTCGAGCTATGTTCCTCAAAGTGCGGCTGCCGTTCGACCTTGTGTTCGTTGCGGGTGCGGGCGCTGTCTTCTCTGCCGGCCAGATGCTCACGGATCTGCTTTACGACGACCGTTACCGGGATGCCGGCCCGATGATCCAGGTGTTGTCCTTCGGGTTGTTGACCGCCCGCTATGGCACGTTGTCGGCAATCTATCTCGTGGTGAACGAGCCGCGAAACCAGACGGTCCTGAATCTAGTACGGGCCGTCTCGATCTTCACTTCCATGCCGCTTGCCTACCACCTTCTTGGCTTCAACGGCGCCTTGTGGGCGATCGCCATTTATGGACTGCCGGGCGTGTTCGTCAGCTTGTATTTCAACGGGCGCCACGGCCTCAACAATCTGCTGTATGAGTTTTCTGTGCTTGCTGCCTGGCCCGCTGGATACGCTGCCGGCCATCTTGCCAGCCTGATCTACTACGCTTTCAAAATCGACCTTTAGATCAACGGCTCGCGGTTAATCCGAAAGGTGTACCGCCTGCATCGTTTCGACGAATTGGCTGCATTGGCGGCAGTGCTATCGTAGGCAAGTAGTCCGATTCATCAACACTAGCCGTTCGGGTATGTCCTCAGGATGTTACTGCGGCGGAGCCGAATAGGCCTCCGCGGTCGACAGATAACGTGTCTTACCCAGGCGAGGTACGGGTCCCCATGGACAGCGAAGGATACAGCGTCAAAAGATCGACCTCGGGAGAGCTAGACCTCGTTCCGGACATAAACAGTGGCTCGCTCTCCAGATGCGGCGTTACTGCTGCTCGGTCGCGCGAGTTTCGGGGCAAGAGCCTGAGGCCTTTGCTGATCGTCGAGGCTGCAAATCCCGAATGGACGAGCGTGCCGCTTGTCGGATGGAACCTCGCGCGCGCGATCAGTTCCAGGACGAACGCGTTGATCGTCACCCAGGCACGTAATCGCGGCGCCTTCCTGAGAGCCGGCCTTGTTCCTGATCGGGACTTCTTGATCGTCGACAACGAGCGCGTTGCAGGCGCTCTTCACCGGCTCAGTGAGTTCGTGCGCGGCGGCACAAACAAAGGGTGGACGGCCGTTACGGCGTTGGCGTCTCTCGCCTACTATAGCTTCGAGTGGGAGGTCTGGAGGTTACTGAGGGAACGGCTGATTGATGGCGAGTTCGATCTTGTTCATCGCATAACGCCGCTTAGCCCAACGAGCCAAAGCTGGCTGGCCCCCAGGCTAAAGCGCTTAGGAATTCCCTTCGTGCTTGGTCCCTTGAACGGTGGTTTGCCGTGGCCGGAAAATTTTCTGGAGGTGCGGGGCAAGGAGAAAGACCGCCTTTCAATGGTTCGTGGCGCTTTTTCTCTCATGCCCTATTATAGCGCTACAAGACGACATGCCGCAGCATTGATCGCCGGTTCCCGGTTCACCATGAGCGAGTTTCCGCAAGAATGTGAGGATCGCGCGTTCCTCATTCCGGAGAATGCCGCGGATCCTGACCGGTTCCCGTTTCAACAGCGAGACTTCGACGGAAGGAACCTTTCGGTCGCATTCGTCGGGCGTCTCGTTCCCTACAAGGGAGCGGACATGCTGATCGAAGCAGTGGCTCGATACATGGGACCGTTGAAGATCGACGTCTTGATCATCGGAGACGGGCCGCAGCGGGAGGAGCTTGAACGGCAGGTTCAAGCGAGGGGCCTTCAGGGCAAGGTCCGTTTCGCCGGCTGGGTCGAGCAGAAGGACTTGGCCGCAGCAGTATCGGAATGCCAAGTCCTGGCGTCCTCGAGCGTTCGGGAGTTTGGCGGCGGCGCTGTTCTGGAGGCGATGTGCCTGGGACTTGTGCCGATCGTGGCCGACTACGGAGGGCCCGCGGAACTCATAGATGCGACGTCCGGGATAGCCGTACCGTTCAAGGACAGGGAAACTTTGATCGATGGATTCGCAAAGGCGTTCGAAACGCTGGAGCGTCATCCGGCACGGATCGCTGCACTGAGTGCGGGCGCTGGCGCCCGAGTGCGCCAGAAGTATACCTGGAATAAAAAGGCGAGCGAAATTGTCGACATATATGCATGGGTGCTCGGAGGCGCTTCTGCATGTCGATCAACCACATTGTCTTTCGGTAAGGGTCACTAATGCCAACCAGTAACTATGCCCGATAGGCTTTCACATACTGTCGTAATTTTCTTATATGCTTATAGACGAAAGTTGCACTTGGTAGTACGCTGCCAAGGTGGAAATAAGAAAACTCTGCAGGCTGTTTGATACTCTTCATCATAATTCCTGGGGCAGGTGATCAAGCTTCGGGGTAGGGGGTAATATGAGTCTGACTGTAGATGGTGCTGGCCGCACGCCCGTGGCGGTGGACAGTTTTCGTTTCGTGAGCGAGTTGGCAAAGGCTTCTGAGAGAGAGGCCCGTGGGGAGCGGAAGCAACGCTTCGAAGGTTCGCTTGTTCTGATAGACCAAAGGGCGCTGGATCGGGAGTGCCTCGCGAAAGCGCTCGGCGATCGTGGTCTCTGCATGGAAGTCTCTGCTGTCGGTTCCGTCGAAGAGTGGAGGCGGGAGCAGGTTCAGTTCCCGCCGGTGCAGGCAGTGCTCTTCAATATCGGAAACCGGAAGGCAGAAGATGCCGGCTTGGCAAATGAGATCACGAAGCTGCGGAATGAGTTCAAGTCGTCTCCGGTGATCGTGCTTTCCGACAATGAAGACCTGACGCAGATCGTGAAGATGCTCGAGTATGGAGTGAGGGGCTTCATACCGTCGTGTGTCGGTGTTTCCGTATGCGTGGGCGCCATCGAGCTTGCCGTGGCCGGCGGTGTATTCGTTCCTGCCAGCAGCGTGCTTGCTATGCGCCACCTGCTGGCAACCTCTTCATCTGCCGAAGCGCGTAACCTCTCGGGTATGTTCACCGCTCGTCAGGAAGCGGTGGTTGAAGCGCTCCGCAGGGGCAAGGCGAACAAGATCATCGCCTATGAGCTGAAGCTAAGGGAAAGCACGGTGAAGGTTCACATCCGGAACATTATGAAGAAGCTTAAGGCTACAAATCGTACAGAGGTCGCTTACAAGCTGAATGATATGTTCCCGATGAACTGACGGTATCGCGGGCGCTGTAACGGACTGTTGCGGCGGCGGAGGATCGCGATGTGTCAGCGGGAAATCTCCGGGAGCGACCTCTGTCCATTAGGGATAGGCGCGCTGCCCAGAACGAACGGGGAAGATTGAATGGAGAATAAGCTATGGGACCACCCGGTTCGCGCCGGGTGACCTGCTTCCCTTTGAATATCCTCGGTTTGACGTCAATCTGTTTGAACGGCCCCCATCTCGATCGGACAGTCGGCATAAGCACAAAGGCTCAAGCACAGGCTTGAGGACAAGCTTATGTCTAATGAGCACCGACACGTTGAATTGCTGACGGGCGATGTTCGCCGGAGGCCGTGGACAACGGAGCAGAAGCTGACAATTATCGAGCAGAGTTTCGAACCAGGCGAGACGGTGTCTTCGGTCGCTCGCCGCGCCATGGCGTTGCGCCCAATCTGCTTTACCGGTGGCGCAGGCTCTTGAGCGAGGGATGTGCTGCAGCCGTGGATTCTGACGAGCCGGTTGTCGGCAATTCGGAAGTGAAGAAGCTGGAGGATCGTGTCCGCGAGCTGGAGCGCATGCTCGGCCGCAAGACGATGGAGGTCGAAATCCTCCGTAAAGCCCTCTCCAAAGCGGACTCAAAAAACGGATATCGCAGCCGCTCTTGCTTCCGAAGGACGGTTCCCGATGAAAACCGTCGCTGACACGCTGGGCGTATCCCGCTCCAACCTGCGCTGGTGTTCGGACGGTCTGGAGTTCCCCTGCTGGAACGGCGAGGTCATCCCTCTCGCCTTCATCATCGATGCCTTCGACCGCGAGATCATTGCCTGGACGGCTGTCGCCAATGCGGGCATCTCCGGCTCCGACGTTCGCGACATGATGCTGGAGGCGGTCGAGAAACGCTTCAGCGCAACCAAAGCCCCACAAGCCATCCAGCATCTCTCGGACAATGGTTCGGCTTACACTGCGAGAGATACGAGGCTGTTTGCCCAAACGCTCAATCTGACACCTTGTTTCACGCCGGTGGCCATCCGCAGTCCAACGGAATGTCCGAGGCTTTCGTCAAACCCTGAAGCGGGACTATATCCGCATATCAGCTCTACCGGACGCCAAA